>JANMDX010000245.1:0-19031 GCA_031376505.1 Acidobacteriota bacterium | reverse complement strand
GCGTCCATGATGTCGCGATACGACATCCCGTGACCGCCAACGCGGCTGATCGCCTCTTCGAGCAGACGCTTGTCGTACGACACCGGAATCTCGATCGACGAGGGCCCCGTACTGAACATCGCCAGCATATCGCCCGGATGGAACAGCTTGCCGACGACCTTCTTCAGCAACTGCCGCACGAGCGGGGTCTCCGTTGCCGTGAAATGCAGGTCGTCGACGATGAGCACGAAGATCCGTCCGGCGGCGTCGGCGGCGGGCCTGGCGCGCGGCAAGATGATGCCTTCCGCCGAACTGTCGGCGGTCTGCGCCGGGGGACTGAGTACGTTGAACACCCGCCCCCCGTGCACCATCACCAGCGAGGCGAGCGCCTGGGGCACGCCGTCTTCGAGGACCTGAAAGTCGTCCTTGCCGAGGTCTGGAACGAATTGCCCATTCTGCAACCGCGGAATCACGTCCAGCGTCACGAGGTCGACGTTGACCCGGAAGTTTGGCGTCTGGGCCGTCTGGGCGCTGGCCCCCTGCGGCCCGCTGCCCTGTGCCGACACCAGGGGCAACTGCATGATGACGGCGGCCAAGGCGACGGCCGAGGGCCAGAAGGGGCTCCGCATGTCCGCGAATTATAGTGCACGGCTCGGGCCGGCCAGCCGCTGTCCTTCGGCCCAGGACACCCGGATTATTGGATTCACGGGTGGGTCGGCATTGGATTGGCGCCGGTCATGGGCGGTATGCGCTTGCGCGATGGACCCATTTTCCCTTACGATTTGAACGCTTTTCGTGCGTTTTGCTCCCGCCCAGATCCCCTTGATGGTTGGCACGACTGGTGGATCACGGTACGGGACGTCCCGCGCGATTGCGCGCTCACGTGAACGGTTACGGGATGGCGTGAGTGTTTAGGGACTATTAACGAGAGGTGACCATGAAGACCCTGCGACAACTACTGGTTGTTGGCCTGATGCTGGCTACGACCGGAAGCTTCGCGGCAGCCCAGACGTTTACGGGCGGCTTGCGCGGTGCGGTGAAGGACGCCAACGGAGTGATTCCGGGCGTGACGGTGCAATTGATCAACGACGCCACGGGCGCGGGCCGCGAGGCGGTCTCGAATGAATCCGGCGAGTTCAGCTTCGGTGCCGTGCCTCCGGGCACGTACTCCGTGAAGGCGACCCTCACCGGCTTCAAGACTTACGAGAACAAGGGCATCCGCATCGCCACGCAGCAGTTCATCACGCTCGACGTCACGCTTGAAGTCGGTACGCTGCAGGAGACCATCACGGTCACCGGCGCCGCGCCGCTCATCGACACGTCGAACGCGTCGACGGGCTCCGTCATCGACGCCCGCCAGCTCGAGACGCTGCCAAGCGGCGGCCGCTCGGCGTTCCTGTTTGCCGTCACGGTGCCCACGGTCGTGGCCTCGGGCGACGCGCAGTTCAACCGCCAGCAGGACCAGACCAACGCCTCGCTGCTCTCGATGGGTGGCGGCACCCGCCGCGGCAACAACTACCTGCTCGACGGCGTGCCGATTACCGACCTGCGCAACCGCGCGTCGGCCAACCCCTCGATCGAGGGTCTGGAAGGCGTGGCCGTGCAGGTGCACACCTACGACGCAGAAACGGGTCGCACCGGCGGCGGCATCTTCAACACCTCCACCAAGTCGGGCACCAATGACTGGCACGGCAGCGGCTTCTACCAGGGCCGCCCGAAGTGGGGCCAGACCAACAACTTCTTCTCCGCCCGCGCCGGGCAGCCCCTGCCCGACACCTACTTCCACCTCGGTGGCGGCGGCTTCGGCGGTCCCATCCTGAAGAACCGCACGTTCTTCTGGTTCGCAGGCGAGGGCTACGGCTCGAACACCACGCGCAACGTGAGTGCGCGCTTCCCGACCTCGCGCGAACTTGCGGGCGACTTCTCGGCAAGCACCACCGGCGCCGGCGCCCTCGTGCCCATCTATGACCCGCTCACGGGCGACGCCAGCGGCAACGGCCGCACGCAGTTCCCCGGCAACGTCATTCCGGCCAACCGCCTGAACCCGGTGGCCCGCGCCATCGCGGCGTACTTCCCGACGCCCGACGGCAACGTGAGCAACGGCAGCAACAACTTCGTGCGCACCTCGCAGATCGAAGACCGCGCCCAGCTCTACAGCATCAAGGCCGACCATCGCTTCAACGACACCGTGTCGCTCAGCGGCTTCTACCTCTACAACAAGACCGACGAGCCCTGCGCCAGCTACTGGGGCCAGAACAACTTCGCCGACACCAACGAGTACCTGCTGGCGCGTCGCGTGCACCTGCTGGCGGTCAACAACACGTGGCTGCCGAGCAACAACACGGTGCTCACGCTCCGCTACGGATCGTCGAGCTTCGACGACACCGACACGCTGACCGAGGCCTTCGACCCGGCCAGCCTCGGCTTCAACAACTCCTTCATCAACTCCATTCAGCGGAAGAAGTTCCCCATCGGGAACATCACCGAGTATGGCAACAGCAACGCGGCCTTTGGCGCCATCGATGCTACCGATCGACTGTGGTACTCGTGGAGCGCCAATGCGACGGCCTCGAAGCTGGTTGGGCGTCACACGGTGAAGGCCGGCTTCGACTACCGCAAGATCGGCATCGACACGCAGTCGTTCGCGGGCTCGTCGGGCGTCTTCAACTTCGACCGTCTCTGGACGTCGGGGAGCCCCACGTCGCTGAACGGCGGCAACGCGTTTGCGAGCTTCCTGCTGGGCCTGCCGAGCGGCGACCCGGGCAACCTGAGCCGCATGGGCATCTCGACGCCCCTCAATGCCTCCGTGAACTACTACGGTGGGTACCTGCAGGACGACTTCCGCGTGAACGCGAAGCTCACGTTGAATGCCGGTCTTCGTCTCGAGCACGAATCCGGTCTGCGCGAGAAGGACAACGCGTTTACCGTGGCCTTCGACCGTACGCTGAATCCCGGCGGCGCGCTTGGCAACGTAGTCGTCAACGGGCAGCCCGTGCGCGGAGGTCTCGTGTATGCCGGCCAGAACGGCGCCAACGAGTATCAGGGCAACCCGGTCGCGGCGAAGGTGTCGCCTCGTCTCGGCATGGTCTACTCGTTCGATCCAAAGACGGTCGTGCGCGCGGGCTACGGCATCTACTGGGCGCCCTGGAACTACCAGGGTGTGGGCTCGCAGAATTACGGTCAGATTGGTTTCAGCCGCGATACGTTCCTGTCGCAGGGCCAGTTCCAGCCCACTACCAGCTTGACCAACCCGTTCCCGAACGGCGCACTGCAGCCGATCGGCAACTCGCTCGGTGCCCTGACGGGCGTCGGCAGCCAGATCGAGTTCATCGACCAGGACAAGAAGTCGCCCTGGGTACAGCAGTACTCGATTGACATCAACCGCGAGCTGCCGGGCAACATGGCGATTGGCGTCGAGTACGCTGGCGCCACCGGCAAGGACCTGGGCCTGGGCGGTTCCAACGACGGCATCCTGAACATCAACCAGCTCGACCCGAAGTACCTGTCGCTCGGCAGCGCGCTGCTCGAGCAGGTGCCCAACCCGTTCTTCGGCCTGCCGGCCGGTCAGGGCGCGTCGGTCACGAGTGCCACGGTGCAGCGGCGTCAGTTGCTGCGGCCGTTCCCGCAGTTCAACGACA
Source organism: Acidobacteriota bacterium (assembly GCA_031376505.1). Classification (GTDB taxonomy): domain Bacteria; phylum Acidobacteriota; class Vicinamibacteria; order Vicinamibacterales; family UBA2999; genus CADEFD01. The sequence continues at coordinate 15,414 of JANMDX010000245.1, read as the reverse complement.
TCCTGATGCGCCAGAACACCGGCGGCCGCAACCAGTACCACGCCGCCATTGTGAAGTTCGAGAAGCGCGTCAACAACGGCTGGGGTGGTCGCATCAATTACACCTACAGCCGGCTCAAGGACAACCAGTTCGGCGAGTCGAACTTCTTCTCGGCGGCGTCAACCGAAGCGCAGAACGCCTACGACCTGGACGCGGAGTACGCGGTGAGCTTGCTCGACGTGCCGCACAAGCTCGTGATGTCGCCCATCGTGGAGCTGCCCTTCGGCGAGGGCAAGCGCTGGGCCACCTCCGGCATCGCCGAGAAGATTCTCGGCAACTGGACGCTGTCGTCGATCGTCGCGTTCGAGAGCGGCTTCCCGATTGCGCCGCGCGCGGCGGCCAATACGACCAACCTGTTCACGCGCACGCAGTGGGTGAACGCAGGTACCGGCGACCCGGCCACCAGCGGCGATCGTGAAGACCGTCTGCAGCCCGGCCGGTGGCTGGACGCGGCCGGCTACGCCACTGCGGCGCCGTACACGTTCGGCACGCTGGGGCGCACCGACTCGCGCATCCGGTCGCCGCACCGCAACAACTGGGACTTCGTGGCTGCCAAGGAAATCAAGTTCCCGGGTGGCGTGCGAGGCCAGATTCGCGCCGAAGTGCTCAACCTGACCAACACCGTGAAGGTGCGTGGTCCCGAGAGCCGCTTGGGCAACGCGAACTTCGGTCTGATCTCGGCGCAGTCGGGGTTCATGCGCCTGACCCAGATGATGTTCCGCCTCTCGTTCTAAGACGAGCGGCTGGGTTCTAGCGGCTAGCGGCTAGAACACACACCAGCGCGCAGGGCGGTTCTTGCCTGCCTCGCCGAAGCCCATTGGGTTTCGGAGGGCGGAGGCGGGAGCCGCCCTTCGTCTGTACGGCCTGGGCTCGCGAGGGAGCGTCTCGCCGCCTGCGTTGGCAATCGCCGCGCTTCGCAGTACGATCGACGTGATGACCCGGGGCGCAGTCTTCTTCGTCGTGGCCACGCTTGGCGCGTGCGCTTGCGGTGGCGGCGGGAGCGCCGTGCCGATCTCCGCACCCGCGGCGCAGACATCCCAGGCGCGCACGGTGACCGACCCGACCAATCCCTCCGGTGCATTGGGCGTGATTGCCTTTCCCACGAGCGGGGCCGTTCCCGCGCAGGACGACTTCCTGCGCGGCGTGGCGTGGCTGCACAGTTTCGGCTACGAAGACGCCATCGCGGCCTTCCAGGCGGCGCAAGCGAAAGACGCGAGCTTCGCGATGGCCTACTGGGGCGAGTCGCTCGCCTTCAGTCAGCCGCTCTGGTTCCAGGAAGAGGCCGAGAAGGGCCGGGCCGCGCTGGCCAAGCTGGCGCCCACGCCCGAGGCGCGGGCGGCCAAGGCCACGACCGAGCGGGAGAGGGGGTTCCTGGGCGCCGTCGAAGCGCTATGGGGGCCAGGCGAGAAGCCGGCGCGGGCGGCGGCCTATGCCAAGGCGATGGCGGCGCTCAGACGCGCACTGCCGGCCGACGACGAAGTGCAGATCTTCTACGCGCTGGCGCTGCTTGGCACGATGCCGCGGGGCGACCTGTCGCTGCCGCTGCGCGAGCAGGCGGGCGCCATCGCTGAAGCGGTGTTCAAGAAGAACCCCGCGCACCCAGGCGCGTCGCACCTGATCCTGCACGCCTACGACCACGCCGCACTTGCGCCGCGCGGGCTTGCGGCAGCGCGCGCGTATGCGAAGGTGGCGCCCGCGTCGAGCCACGCGCTCCACATGCCGGCGCATTTCTTCGTGCAGTTAGGATTTTGGGCCGAGGCCGCGGCGAGCGACTCCGATTCGTGGAACGCCTCGGTGGCGTGGGCCACGCGGCGGCAGAAGCCGGTGACGCTGCGCGACTTCCACAGTCTGGTGTGGCTGCAGTACGAACTGACGCAGCTCGGGCAGTTCCAGCGCGCTCAACAGATCGCGACCGATGTGGACGCCGCCATGAAGGTGGCGACCGAGCAGGACGTGATCGGCGGTCATCACTACGGCGACAGCGACATTGGCCGTGGCTCGGGACCGCTCGCGCTGCGCAACGACAAAGGCTCGATGCACGCGCGCTACATTCTCGAGAGCGAGCGCTGGAGCGAGATGGCGGGGGCGAACGGTTTCGACAACATCGACGAGCTCTACGTGCTCGGCGTCAGTGCCGCCAAGCTTGACGACGTGGCGCGCGCCGTCGCGGTGCGCAACGAGCTCGTCAAGGCGTCGCAGCCCACGATGGATGCGGGTTTGAGCGAACAGGCGGCGATCCTGCTGCTCGAACTCGATGCGGTGGCGGCGTCTGAAGCGGGCACGCCCGGCGTGGCGTTCTCACGGATGGAGCAGGCCGTGGCGCTGCAGGCAAAGATGCCCAAGCCCATCGGCCGGCCCTACCCGGTGAAGGGCGCCGACGAGCTGTACGGCGAGTTGCTGTTGCAGAGCGGCCGGGCCGGTGATGCCGTGGGCTGGTTCGAGAAAGCGCTCGCACGCACCCCGAACCGCTCCAGAGCCGTGCTTGGTCTGGCGCGGGCGGCGGCCAAGGCCGGGGACTCGGCGAAGAGTCGTCGCGCGTACGAGCAGTTTCTGGTGAACTGGGCCAACGCCGATCCGGGCCTGCCTGAGCTGGCCGAAGCCCGCGCCGCCGTGCGGCCCTGACTGAGATGGTGGAGCGTCCTGTCGTCCACGAGGCGGAGGAGCCGCGACCTCCCCCTGGCCTCGGGCTGCTGTCGCAGAACAGATCACTCGGCCTGGTGGAGGTAGCGCCCCCTCCACCTCGCCTGAGGTCTCAGGCGCCAGGCTCGTCGATGCGCACGCGTCGGATGTAGAACGACAAGTCGAGACGGCGGGTACGCACGGTGGCGTCGGCGGTTCTGAGCGTGATGTCGTAGTAGCCCGGCTCGGTAGGGGTCCAGCGATGCGTCCAGAGCGACCAGGTGTGGTGCGTCGTCGGCGTGGGGCACACCCGCACCGGCGTGCCGGGATCGCGGCTGCCGACACGCATCACCAGGCGGTCCACCGGGGCGGTGCCGCCCCACGCGATGCCCACGATGCGGTATTCGGTCGCGCCGTTGACGCGCCGCTGCTCCACGCGCACCGGCATCGCGGCCGTGTCGATGGCCGGCGCCTGATAGTCGCGGGCCAATGCCGGCCGGCCATCCTGATGCGTGCGGCCGGCGTACTCGATCATCTGTGACGTGGCGGGCTCGTCGGGGCCGACAAAGCGCACTTCGCTCACCCACTTGATCCACGCGCAGCCGTACCATCCGGGCACGACGAGGCGCACGGGCGCGCCGTGGTCGGGCGTGAGCGGCACGCCATTCATACGGGTCGCCAGGAACGGCCGCGCGCTCTCGAGCACCGCGATCGGGATCACCCAGCTGGCTCCCGGCTGCGATCGGATCGAGGGCTGCGACTCGTCGTCCAGCCCCGATACCAGCACGCCCGTCGCGCCCGAGGGACGCCGCGGCCCGAGCACGTCAGACAGCAGGACGCCGTCCCAATCGACCGCGCTCATGAGTCCGAAGTTCCGAGGGTTGCTGTTGCCAGCGCACTCGATGAGGTGCGTGCCCATCGGGCGCGATTTCGTGAGCAGGGCATCGGCGTGCAGCGTCGCCGGCGCGGCGGTAAGGCTGGGGACGGCGATGCGCCAGCCGGGGGCGCCGAGGCCGAGACCTGCCGGCGCAGCGGTGCGGACGAACACCTCGTCACTCGGCGTGATCATCCGGCCCCGGTCCACTCGCGTCAGGTCGGTGAAGAACCGGGCATCGAGACCGGACCCGCCGAGCATCTGCCCGAGTGGCGTCTCCACGGCGCCGGGGCCGTAGAGCGGCAACGTGCGCACCAGCTCGCCGGCGGGCTCGTCGCAGCCAGCCTGGGCCCAGGCGCGTGCCCACCAAGCATCGCGACAGATGCCAAGACCACCGGCCAGCGCGGCTCGTCTCAAGAGTCGGCGGCGCGTGAGACCGGTGGGGGAGATGCCGACACCCATTGGCCCAGTATTCCACACGCGGTCGCTATAATTGAGTCATGCTCCAGCGCCGCATTCCGCCCCTGCTCGTCAGCGTCACGCTCGTGGTGGCGGCAGTGCTGGGCCTGTCGGCTCAGCAGGCGGCGCCGCCGGCCCCATCGGCGCCGACGAGCGGGCAGCCCACCTTCCGGTCAGGCGTCACGGCGGTATCGACCGACGTCATCACGCGCGACAAAGACGGCCGCTTCGTGGCCGACCTGACCAAGGACGACTTCGTGGTGACCGAAGACGACGTGCCGCAGGTCATCACGTCGTTCGCGCTCGTGAACGGCGGTCGTACGTTCAACTTGCTGACGCCCGCGATGGTCGAGGCGGCGCCCGAGGGTATCGTACTGCCCACGTCGCGACGGCCGACGCAGGACGTGGCCGGCCGCGTGCTCTTCATCTACGTGGACGACGTGCACTTCGAGCCCGAGTACACGCCGCATGTGCGCCGCATCATTCAGGACATCGCCGACAACCTGCTGCACGACGGCGACCTGGTGGCGATGCTCTCGAGCGGACCCTCGAGCATCCAGACCGGCTTCACCTACGACCGCAAGCTCGTGGCCGCCACGGCGTCGAAGATTCGCGGCAGCGGTTTGACCGCCGCCGAGATCTTCCGCAATCTCGATACGGGGCAGGGACCCGCCGACGTCCGCAACCGTGCGCAGATGGCGTTCTATACCGCCTATAACCTGCTGGCGGATCTCGAGAAGGTGCCGAACAAGCGCAAGGCCCTGCTCTACATCAGCACCGGCTACGACTTCGATCCCTTTGCCGAGGGCCGCAAGGCGAACGACCGGATTCAGGGCGGCCGGTTCGCTGACCCGACGCGGTTCCTCTACGAGGATGACACCAACCCCTACTTCCGGCTGCCGACGGTCACCGCCGACATCGACCTGTATGCGTACATGCGCGAGTTGACGCTGGCGGCCAATCGGGCCAACGTGAGCATCTTCGCGGTGGACCCGCGCGGCTTGGCGGGCGTAGTAGACGCAGGCCAGGCCATCGACCAGAGCGAGTGGCGCACGTATCTGCAGAAGACGCAGAGCACGCTGCGCTTCATCTCTGAAGAAACGGGCGGATTCGCCGTCGTGAACATGAACGACTTCGTGGGCGCGTTCAAGCGCATCGATGCCGAGACGAGCGACTACTACGTGCTTGGCTATTCGTCCACGAACCCCGATCCGCTGCGGCGCGTGCGCAAGCTCGACGTGAAGGTGACACGCGCCGATGTCTCCGTCGCCGCGCGCAAGGCATACTCGCTGAAGGCGGCAGGCACGCCCTCGGCCCCGCCGCCGCCCGCGCCGGCCAGGCCCGTCAAGAAGAAGAAGCGCTAGCTACTTCGGCGGGTCGCCCGTCACCACGTCGAGCCACGCCTGCACCAGGTCCGCGTGGCGTCCGCCCGCGCCGGTATACGCGCGCGCCGCGACCGCAAATCGCTCGCGGCCAGCCGGGGTATTGCCGGGCGCGTGTCCGCTGACATGACTCGCGTACAGAGCATGCAGCACGAGGAAGTCCGTATCTGGATCTGCCGCGGATCCAGGTGCTCGCGGCTCGAGGAGCGCCAGCGCGTCGGCGTAGCGGGCCGTGGCGATGTAGGTGGCGGCCAGGCCCCGGGCGGCCATGCCGTTACCGGGCTGCGAGTCGAGCGCTGCGCGGGCCATCGCCGCGGCGCGCGCCACATCGCCCTGGCGGAGGTAGGCATCCACCAGCAGCGTTGCGACTGTCGCGTCGTCGATGCCGCCCTCGCGTGCGAGGTTCCAGGCCACGACGGCCGAGCGGTCATCGCCGCTCAGGGCATGGGCAGCACCAAGGACGAGTTGCACCGGGGCGGCCGGGGCGCCCTGCGCAGCCGCCTGCTGCAGTTGGGCGGCCACGGCGCGCGTCGAGTCCCCGAGCCCATAGAGCGCGAGCCCTCTCAAGAGGAGGCCGGTGGGGCGCTCGGCTGGAGCGGAGATGTCGGCCTGCATGAGGTCAGAGAATCGGCCCGCCGCCGCGGCGGCCAGGGCGTGCGTCAACTCGGGAGATGGCGCCGGCGGGGCGAGCGCGTGTGCCACGGAGGCCAGGGTCGCAGACGTGAGCACGGCGTCGCGGCGAAACGCGTGTCCCGGCGTGGGCGCTTCGCGGAGCAGGCTGTCGGGGGTGCCCGCCACGTCAAACAGCACCTCTCTGCCTGTTTGGCGTCCCGAGACGTGGTCGACTGCCGTAATCGCCATCTTGTAGTGGCCCCGCGCGAAGGTGCGCAGTGGAGCCTGTACCGCGGCGAACAGGGGATGCCCCTTGGCGACGTCGAAGTCACGCGGCAGGTTCGATCCGTTGTAGCGCTGCGGCGGAAGAGAGCCGACGAGCTCCTCCCGGGCGCCGAGCACTCGAGTGACGCGAAATCCCACTTCCACGTCTGGCGTGCCGACCGGCGAGCCCGCGGGATTGATCACCTGGAACGCGACCGACAACGCCTCATCGATACGGAAGACGCGGTCGCTCGCCGGCTGAGCTTCGAGCGCGCCGATCGCGTACGGATGGGCGCTCTGCTGCTCGACAGGATAGGGCGCTGGCAAAGCGTGCACCGTGTCGGCCAGCACGACATCGCTCAGCGAGAAGTCGGTGGACGACGCACCCGGCAGCGTCAGCCGATGCGCGAGCACTCGTACGGCGGGTGATCGACTGCCGGCCGAGGCGTCGGCCCAGGCCACATAGAGGTCGTAGTCGCCAGGTCCGACGGTGAGGCCACGTTCGATGATGAGCCCCTGTGGACCTGCAACGAGCCGGGTCTGGAGGTCGAAGTCTTCAAATGGATGCATCGCCGGAGCCGCCGCGGCCGTCGCCGACTCGAGTTCCGCACGGCGGCGTTTGTCGCGCTCGGCGCGTTCGAGCGCGGCTCGCTGGCGCTCGCGATCCTGAAGCTGCAGCGCCAGCGACGCTTCGACGGCGCCGGCGGAGCTGCTCCCGGGGCGCCCTGAGAGAGACGCGGCACCACCGACAGGCAGTTCACCCTGAGGTACGGTCATCGAGCGACCCGCGTGCATCGGCAGAGGATCTCCGCGTAAGCCCTTCAGCCACTCGGCCACCGCCGATCGCTCGGGCACCGAGATGCGCTCGCCTGGCGCCCGCCGCGTCGCGAGACGCACGTAGAGCAGCACGGGATCCTTCGGCGCCGGGAGGTCGCGCGCCACCGCGCTCAACGCCACGTAGTGAGATCCGTCGGAGGCGCGCAGCACGTGAGATCGCCACGCGGCAGGTGTGACGGCGCCGGCCGATTCCGCCTGGTCCACGGCGGCCACGACGGCTTCGAGCGTGGCGCGCTGCGATTTCGTGAGTTTGGGTGTGCTCTGCGCCGCAGCCATGCGCGGCAGACACAGCATCAACAGGGCTGCAGCGATGCGACTAGCGACGTCTCGTGACAACTTCATACAGCCTTGTGTGGCGCGACTGCGGCCACGTTACCACGTCCGGCTTGGCGCCGGCGCGGGCCTCCTTTACACTCTCGACGTGAAACGAACGGTCTTTGCAGGTTCCTCCGCATGGCTACTGAGTGCCGCGCTCGCGTTTGCGCGAACGGGAAACGGCGCGGCCGATACGGCCGGGGCCGCGGGCCGACTGGCTGACGACGCCGCCCCCCCCACGATTGATGGCAAGGTCGACGAGGCCGCCTGGCAGGCGGTGCCGCCCTTCACCTCGTTCACGCAGCAGGATCCGCGCGAGGGTGATCCCGCAACCGAAAAGACCGAAGTGCGCCTGCTCTTCAGCAAGAGCCACGTCTACGTGTCGTTCATCTGCTACGACGCCGACCCGTCGAAGATCATCGTGTCGCAGGCGCGCCGCGACGCGCCGCTGACCGAGACCGACTCGGTCGTGATGGTGCTCGATACCTTCAACGACAGCCAGAACGCCTTTGTGTTTGGCACCAATCCGCTCGGCATCGAGTACGACGGCCAGGTCGCGCGCGAAGGGCAGTCGAGCGGCATTGCCACGGCGGGCCAGGGCGGCGCGGGCGTGGCGCGCGGCACGATCAGCGCGTTCAATCCCAATTGGGACGGCGACTGGACGGTCAAGGCCCGCATCACCGATCGCGGGTGGGAGGCCGAAATGGCGATTCCGCTGAAGACGCTGCGATACGCCGTTGGCGACGACAAGACATGGGGCTTCAATGTGCTCCGCAACATTCGCCACAAGAACGAACAGGTCTACCTGGCGCCGATTCCGCGTGGCTTCGACATCTACCGCGTGTCGCTCGCCACGAAGGTCACGGGCCTGCGCCTGGCCTCACGCCGCGACGTGAAGGTGATCCCCTACGTGCTTGGATCCGCGAACGAGGACTTCACGCGCTCGGGCGATCAGGTCGACACGAAGGGTGAGATTGGCGCCGACCTGAAGTGGGGGATTCGTCCCAATTTGACGCTCGACGCGACCGTGAACACCGACTTCGCACAAGTGGAGGCGGACGAAGAGCAAGTCAACCTGACGCGCTTCGACCTGTTCTTTCCTGAAAAACGTCCGTTCTTCCTCGAGAACGCGTCCACATTCCAGTTTGGCCAGCCCCAGCAGATCGATCTCTTCTTCTCGCGCCGCGTTGGCCTGTCTGGCGCGGCCAGTTCGCTGCAGCCCATCGACATCCTCGGCGGAGCCCGCCTGAGCGGCAAAGTGGCCGGCAGTTGGAACGTGGGCGTGCTCAACATCGAGACCAACGACGCGCAGGATCTCACCGGGCGCACGATTTCGCCAGACACCAACTTCAGCGTGCTGCGCGCGCAGAAGGAAGTCGGGCGCTCCAGCTACGGCGGCATGTTCGTCGGCAAGTATGTGACGGGCAGTGGCGCGAAGGCCACGTTCGCGGATTGGAACCGTGCCTACGGCGTGGACGCCAACATCCAGGTGTCTACCAACCTGCGCGTGTCGGCGTTCCTGGCGCGCACGGACTCGGCCTGCACGACGACCGGGGCCGTGAAGTGCGCCACCGGCGATGCGCTAGGCACCGCGGTCAGCGACTGGTCGGGCCGTGGCTTCTACAACTTCACCAACAACCTGTGGCAGGTCTCGGCCGGCTACTCGCAGGTGGGCGACAACTTCAATCCGGAAGTGGGGTTCCTCCCGCGGAAGGGCTTCCGGCGTCCCGAGTTCCGCCTCTTCTACCAGCCCCAGCCCACGCGCATCAAATGGATCCGGCGCATCGCGCCGCACTACTCGTACACGTCGTTCTACGGCTTCAACGACACGCTGCAGTCGTCGAACATGCACGTGCACCCCATCGAGATCCAACCCCGGCAGGGCGGCCGGTTTGGATGGTTCTTCGATCGCGTGCAGGACAACCCGCTCGTGCCGTTCACGGTCTACAACCGCGATGGTCGCCGTGTGGCCGTGGCGCCGGGTGAGTACACCTGGTATCAGAACGCGTTTGAGTATTTTCACAACCCCAGCGCGCCCGTAACGGGCACGGTGCGCTACCGCTTTGGACGCTACTACAACGGCGACTTCCGGCAGACCGAGCTCACGAGCGATTTCCGGTTCAATGCCAAGACCACGGCCAGTGTGGGCTGGACCCGACAAGCCATCACGCTCCCCGCCGGCGCCTTTGTCGTGAATCTGGTGCCGGTGAAGGCCAGCTACTCGTTCACGCCGCTGGCGAGCCTGTCGGTGCTGGCGCAGTACAACGGTCAGTCGGGGCTCTATTCGGCCAACGTGCGGCTGGCGCTGCTCAATCGCTCTGGCACAGGGCTGTTTATGGTCTACAACGACCGTCGCGACGTACTCGACACCACGTCGTATGACACGGTGGGGCGGTCGTTCGTGATCAAGTTCACGCGCTTGTTCGACAAATGACACAGACAACGACGTCGTTGCTCCGGAGAGCCCATGCCGATCACGACTGATGTCCCGCAAGACTTTGCCGGCCGGGTCGCCCTGGTCACGGGCGCGTCGCGTGGCCTGGGTCGCGCGGTGGCGCTCCGTCTGATTGAACGCGGCGCCCAAGTGGCGGTCAACGTGCGGGATGAGGCGCGCGCCGAGGCTCTGGCGGGGGAGCTCGGCGCCTTCGCTGTCCCGGGCGACGTGGCGGCGGCCGGTCTGCCCGAGGCGCTGGTGGCTCGCACGGTGGACCGTTTCGGCCGTCTCGACATTCTGATTAACAACGCGGCGTTTGCACGCGGCACGCGCTTCGAGCAGTTGAGCGCCGAGGAATGGCGTACGGCGCTCGAGGTGAACATGACCGCGCCGTTCCTGCTCATGAAGGCGGCGCTGCCGGTCATGAAAGCGCAGCGCTACGGCCGCATCATCAACATCTCGTCCACTGCGGGCAGGATGGTGAGCACGCTGGGCGGCGCCCACTACACCGCATCCAAGAGCGGCCTCCTGGGCCTCACCAGGGCTGGCGCCAAGGAACTCGGCGCCTACGGCATCACGGTCAACGCCGTCTGCCCCGGGCTGATCGACACCGAGCTCACGCGCGAGCACGCCAGTGACGTGCGGCTCGCGCAGGTCACGAGCGGCTATCCCGTCGCGCGGCTCGGCACCGCCCGTGAAGTCGCCGACCTGATGTGCTTTGCCGCGTCGGAGGCCGCCGGGTACATCACCGGCGCGTCACTCGACATCAACGGCGGCGATCTGATGATGTGAGGCAGCCATGACCGACAGCAGCCGCGTACTCATCGCCCTCGGCGCAGGCCTCGCCGGTGGCGCCGCCATTGCCGCGAGCGGCGCCCCCGTGCTGCTTGCCGCCGCTGACTGGGTAACGCCAATTGGCACCATCTGGGTGAACGCGATCCGGATGACGGTGATTCCGCTGGTGGTCTCACTCGTGATCACGGGCGTGGCCGGGGCCACCGACCTCAAGTCGATCGGACGACTCGGTACCCGCACGGTGCTCGTCTTCATCGCGATGATCGCGGCCTGCGCGACCGTGATGATGCCGCTCTTCGTCTTCGCGTATTCGCTGATTCCGGCCCTGGGCGCCCGCCCGCCGTTGCCAGCCGGGGCCGCCGAGGCAGCCAGTCAAGTCGCCGCAAGCGACCAGGCGGTCGGCTTCGTGCCGTGGCTCGTGTCGCTCATCCCCACCAACCCGGTCGCCGCGGCCGCCGACGGCAACATGGTGTCGCTGGTCCTGTTCACGCTGATGCTGGCCGTGGCCATCGCCCAGAGCCCAGCCGGCTCGAGAGAGACGTTGCTCGGCTTCTTCAGGGCGCTCGCCGACGCCATGTTGGTGCTGGTTCGCTGGGTCGTGGCCGCGGCGCCGATCGGGATCTTCGGCCTGATGTTGCCGCTGGCGGCGCACGGCGGGGCGGCGGTGGCTGGGGCGGTCGGGATCTATATCGTCTTGTATTCCATCGGGTGCATCGTCGCGACGCTCCTGGTCTACCCGGCGGTGGCGATGCTTGGCGGCGTGTCCATCGCGGCGTTCACCCGGGCCGCCCTGCCGGCCCAACTGATCGCGTTCAGCTCCAGCTCGTCGATGGCGTCGTTGCCCGCGCTGGTCGAGTCGTCGGCCCGCTTGGGGCTGCCCGAGCGCGTGACGGGTTTCGTGCTGCCGGTTGCGGTGTCCACGTTCAAGTTTGCTGGACCAGTGGCCTGGACGTCGGGCGCGCTGTTCATCGGCTACTTCTACGGCATCCCCCTGGGTCTCACCCAGTTCATGACGATTGCGTTCGCCGCGGTGTTCCTGGCGTTTGCGGCCCCGGGCGTGCCGCGGGGGGCGTTCCTGATGCTGACCCCGCTCTTCCTGGCCATTGGCCTGCCCGCTGAAGGGATCGGCATCCTGATTGCGGCTGACGCCCTGCCGGATCTGTTCGCCACGGTCCTGAATGTCACTGGCGACCTGGCCGCCGCCGTGCTCGTGGCGCGGGCGGAGCGGAGCACGCGATGATCAGGTCACGAGAGGGTGACCCCAGGTCATCGTCGGGGACGCGGCCGCCGGACTGGCGTGCGGCCAGCCACCGGCACCGGCTCGGGCGGCGCTCCGGTCGCTAGGGCGCCGGCCGGCGCCGAAGGCTCGACCCCAACCAGGATCTGCAGGCACTTGATGAACAGCGGCCGGTATTCCGGCGGCAGCGGCTCGAGCACTTTCGCTTCGACGACGAGGTCGTGCGGCAGCACCTCGCCAAGCAGGGCCTCGCCCTTCGGCGTGACGAAGATCGAATACGCCCGCCCGTCGGTCTGCGCCGGCACCCGGGTGAGCAGACCGCGCGTGACCATGCGTCGTAGCATCTCGGCAAACGAGTGGCGGTCGAGCGCGATGCGCTCGGCCAGTTGATTCTGCGTTTCGCCTGGATGCTGGTAGGCCGTGACGAGCAGCGCCTTCTGTCGGGGCGTCAGGCCCGATTGGCCCAGTTCAGTCGAAAAGAGCTCTTCCGCGCGAAAGTGCGCCCGGCGCAGCAGGTGCGACACGACGTCGGTGAGCACGAACCGATCGGCAAGTCGCACGCCAGAGTCTTTCGCGTGCGGTCGACGCACAGGGTGTGACATGGACGCTCCGGTCGATGATTGTAGTCGAGCAGATGGCGACCATCGCTCGAGAGTCGCAGCCTGGGTCCGAACCAGCGACATTTGACAGGCTCACAAGATAAGCTGTATACACCATAAGCGCGCTCAGTGAGGCACCGCGATGCCGGGCCGCATGGATCGTCGCGCCGTCAATCGAATGGGGAGATCACATGGGCAAGCTGAGGCATATTGCGATGTCGGTACCGGACCCGTGGAAGGCCGCCGAGTTCTATCAGAAAGCCTTTGGCATGACGAAGGTCGGAGAAACGGACTCGACGCTGGCACGAGGCGTCTACTTGACCGACGGCATCGTCAACCTGGCCTTGCTCAACTACAAGAGTGACCAGGCGTCCGGTGACGCACGCGGCAAGGACTACGTCGGACTGCATCATGTCGGGTTCTGGGTAGACGACGTGGCGTCGACGAGGTCCAACGTCGAGGAGGCCGGCGGGCACTATCTCATGGGCGAAGTGCCGGTGAAGAGCAACACGTTCTACGAGATTAAGTTCCGCGATCCGAACGGCGTCATCCTCGACATCTCGGCCGCGGGTTGGGGCGGTGCGTCTAAGGATGGAGCGCCCGGCAGCGAGGGACCGAAGCTTCGGCATGAGGGTCTCCAGGTGGATCGCGCCAAGCCGTGAGGCTGGCGCCTGGTCCCGGCGCCTGCGCCCGGACCCCACGGGCCGGTTCAGTCGCCAGTTGGAACGGGCGACGGCGGGGCATGCCCAGCGAAGTGCGCGTCGAGGTTCGCCAGGCAGGAGCTGATCTGAGCGCTCAGGACTTCGGGAGAGCGTCCGGCAACATGCGGAGTCAGGATGAGGTTGTCATGTCTCAGCAACGATGGCGGCATGTGCGGCTCGCCCTCGACCACGTCGAGCCCAGCCCCCGCGATTGTGCCGGCGTCGAGCGCCGCGATGAGGGCGGCCGTGTCGACGACCGACCCGCGCGCGACGTTGATCAAGAATCCTTCGGGCCCGAGCGCGCCCAGCACGGCGGCGTCGATTAGATGATGCGTCGATTGGCCACCGGGGCAGGCCGCCACCAGGAAGTCGCTCGTGCGCGCCAGGTCGACAAGGCGCTCATGGTGCGGCCATGGAACGTCGGGGCGTGGCCGGCGCGTGTGATAGCCAATCGCCATGTCAAACGCCTGCGCTCGTCGAGCCACCTGCAGACCAATCGCGCCGAGTCCGAGCAGCCCCAGACGGCGGCCATGCAACGTCGGGCGGGCGGCTCGGCTGCCCGACCACGCGCCGGCGCGGACGGCGCGGTCGAGTGGAATTACGCCGCGGGCCAAGGCCAGCATGAGGGCCAGGGCGTGATCGGCCACGGTGGCGTCACTGAGATTCGGCGCGTGCGTCACCGGCACGGCTCTGGCACGCGCGGCGGACCGGTCGACATTTTCGTATCCGGCCCCGAAGCATGTGATGATCTCCACGCTCGGCAGCTGTCCGAGAAGCGACGCCGAGACACCGGTCGAGCCATTGGTCACGATGCCGCGCACCTGCCGCGCGGCCGGGCGCCACGCCGCCGCGTCGCCGGGGCCGTTCGGCGCGTAATGCACGCGGTAGCGCCGGCGCAGCTGTTCGAGGTGGGCGGCCTGCATCGGAATGAGAATCAGGACCGGAATGTCGGCATTCGGCATCACGCGGCCAATTGTTGGACCAATCGGCTCTGAGTGTCCAGGCGGTCTACAGAGGGGGTGGCATGAACTGGCACGCGCTTGCGACCTACGATCGACGCGGAGAGCAGCGGGCTGCGCTCGTGCTCGGCCACGAACAGTTCGACGTCGCCGAGGCCGCAGCGGCGCGCGGTGACGAGCGGCTGCCTGCGCTCGCCAAGGGCGTGTGGGTGGCCCTGCAGGAGTGGGATACCGCCGGACCTGCGATCGCGCAGTTGGCGCGCGACATCCCCCGTCTGGTCGGAAGCGGCGACATGCGCGCCCTGACGGACGCGGCGCTGTCCGGGCCGTCGCTGCGCCCGCCGTTCCTGCCCGTTCGCATCTTTGCCGCGGGGTCGAACTATCGCGAGCACGCTGCGGAAATGGGCACCGCGCTCGCCCCGCGCAGTGAGACCGCGCCGTATGTGTTCATGAAGGCCGATAGCAGCGTGATCGGCCCTGGCGCCGAGGTACGCATGCCGAAGACGTCCCAGAAAGTCGACTGGGAAGTAGAGCTTGCCGTCGTCATCGGACGCGGCGGTCGTCACATCTCCGAGGCGGACGCGCTCAGCCATGTGGCGGGATACACAATCATCAACGACGTGAGTGCTCGCGACCTGACCAGGCGCGCCGACTATCCCTTCACCTTCGATTGGTTGCGCGGCAAGGGTTTCGATACCTTCGGGCCACTCGGCCCGTGGCTGGTGCCGGCGGCGTGCCTGCCAGATCCGCAGAACCTGCGGCTGACGCTTGCGGTCAACGGCGTCATGATGCAGGACGGCACGACCGCATCGATGATCTTCAGCATCGCCGAGCAGATTGCCTACCTGTCCTCGATTGCGACGCTGCGACCGGGCGACGTGATCGCCACCGGCACGCCAGCCGGCGTCGGCATGGGCCGGGGCACGTTCCTTCGGGCTGGTGACGTGATGACCGCAACCATCGAGCACATTGGCGTATTGGAAAATCCCGTCGTCGACGCTCCGGACTGAGGACCTGATGCCCCTACCACGTCGCCTCATCGCCGCGATCGCACTCTTACTCGTCATCCCGCTTCACGCGCCCGTGCCGGCGGCCGTCGCAGACAAGGTGAAGTTCAACCTGTCGTGGCTGCCGCAGGGCAGCACCGGCGGCGTGCTCGTTGCCATCGGTAAGGGATTCTACGCCGAGGCTGGGCTGGATGTGAGTGCCGTGCGCGGCTACGGCGGCCAGCGCACGGTGAACGAGATCGCCCAGGGCCTGTTCGAGTTCGGCTACGGCGACCCCGTGA
>JANMDX010000228.1:0-1767 GCA_031376505.1 Acidobacteriota bacterium | reverse complement strand
ATACGGCGCGGCCGCCTCGAGGCTCTGGGTCCACGAGAACATCGCCGTGAGCCCCTGACGCAGGTAGGCCGGGCCGAGGCCGAAGACCGCCAGCGCCACGGCCACCGCGCCGGCTGCCAGCAGGCTGTAGCGGCGCACGAGGGGCTGGTCGATGCGCCGGCCGGCCTCGATCTCATGGCAGCGCTCGATCGCCTCTTCGACGAGCTTGGCGACCAGGGCCGGGGACTGCGAGTGGCCGCTGCCGCCGCGTTCGGCGTCCATCGCGCTCAGCAGCAGCGAGTTCAGCGACGGCTCGTGTTCCTCGAGATAGAGCGCGACCTGTTCGTCGGTGACGCGCCGCATCAGCGGGCGGCCGATCCACCACGCCGCCAGGGCCGCGATTGCGGCGACCGTGGCGATGCGGAAGGTCAGAATCGCGCTCGGGGTAAAGCGCAAAGCCTCGAGCGCCACGCCGGCGCCGATGAGCACGGCCGCGCCGCCGAGCAGCACGCGGAAGAGGCCGCGCACGAGCAGCTTCCGGCGCCAGCGTGCACGCACGTCGCCAATCACGCGGGCAACGCCGCCCAGGGCCGTCTGCGATCGCTCGTGGCGCATCGATCCTCCTCGTGGCCGGAACTGAGCCCGGGACTCGGGCTAGGCGGCGCCGCCGGACATCCGGCTGGCCACCACCGATTCCCCGATTAAGAGCAGCATACCTGCAAGGAGCAGGTACCACCACAGCCGCTGCGACTGCTCGGTGACCTCGTCGCGGGGCACCGTGGCGGCCGCAGCCGTCGTGGTACCCATCTCGCCGGCGCCGGCCAGTGCGGCGGTGATGGTGGCCGGGTCGAGGCTGGTCAGATCAGACTCGGTCAGATCCACGTTGGCCGCCACGAGCATGGGCGCGCCGCTGCTGAGGCCGCCCTGCCGCACTTCGTAGAAGCCCGGCATGGTCACCTCGAAGGTGTCGCCCCGGGCGGCGTCGAGAGGCACGGCCCGGCCCGAGGGATCGACCGCCACACGCGGACGCGCGGCATCGGCCGGCGTGTCCGGCGCGGCCACCTGGCCCACGGTGAGCGATGACGGACGGTCGCGAAACACGGCCAGGGTGCGCACGAGCTGGTGGATGAAGGGCAGGAACACCGGCTTGAGCGCCACGTCGTTCCATGACAGATCGACGCTGGTCGTCCAGACCAGGATGCGCCCGGCACCCACGGCACGCTCCACGAGCGCCGGCTGGCCGTCGTCGTACCGCCCCAGCACACGAGTGCCCGCGGCCGGCGCCAGACGGCGGTAGCCGTACACGCGCACGGTCGAAAAGTCGCCGCTGCGGGGCGCACGAAACGGCGCGAACACCGGGTGGCCGTACTCGAGACCACTCAGGCGGCCCACCTCGCCGCGCGAGCGGTCCACCGCGTCGCCGAGCACGCCGGGCAGCTGGGGATTCTGCGGCCACGCCGCGCGCGCGGCCGCAATCAGCAGCACCCCGCCACCGCGTTCCGCAAAGGCGAGCATGCGGGCTGTAGCGGCGTCATTTTGCGGGGCGTCGTGCACGATCAGCACCTGCGCGCGCGTCAGCGCGTCGTCGGTGAGAGCGTCGACGGTGGTCGTGGCCACGTCGAAGCGCGGCGCCTGCCCGATGGCGAGGGCGCGGCGCAGATACGAGTCGTCGGCCCCCCGGGGCGTGGGCCCGGCCAGCAGCACGCGCACGGGCTACGCCGGTTCGAGCACCGCGTGGAAGGCGTTCTCGGCATCGAGGGCATCACCGGCGCCGCGCACGACCGCGCG
>JANMDX010000225.1:0-7174 GCA_031376505.1 Acidobacteriota bacterium | reverse complement strand
GAGCGTCAGGAGGATGAGCGGCGCGAAGACCAGCGCCTGCACGAACCGCCGATGGCTGACGCGTTCCGCCAGATCGCGAAAGCGCGGCGCCATGCGTGTGGTCAGCAGCAGCGCGAGCACGCCCAGGCCGTAGAGGGTGCCGACGACCAGCATCACGGTGCTGGTGCGATAGAGCGCTTCCGACTTGGCGAGCGTGTCGGGCGGCAATTGGTACTCGGTGAGGACGTCAGCGCTGACCGGGGCGGCGGGTGCTGGCCCCTGGGCATGCGCGACGGCGCTCAGACTGGCGACGGCGAAGGCAGCGATGGCGACCGCGCGCGCAATGAGAGTCATCCACCTGCTCCTTGGCGATCGCGATCGTGGCCACAGAGGCGCTGCGGTCGATCCGCTGCCCGAACGTGGGTCTGGGCTCGAGACTGTCGAGCCCGAGGCGTAGCCCCCCGGCCGCGCCCTTGGTCTGAGGCCGCAAAGAGACAGGAGAACGACGACGCGTGTGGTGACCGTCATGCCACATTCTCTACCCGGCGGGCGAGGACTTGACGGGCCGATCTTCCCGGCCGGACAGGCGTCGCCATGTTATGTTGCGCTCGATCAGCCATGGGCCAACCCAACGATGCCGTCCGCGAGCACCTGGTGCGAGTTCTCGACTGGGAGGACGCACACGTCGGCTTCGACCAGGCCGTGACCGGCGTGCCGCCGGAGGCGCGAGGCATGCGCCCGCCCGGCTTCGAGCACTCGCCGTGGCAATTGCTGGAGCACATCCGCATCGCGCAGGACGACATCCTCGACTTCTGCGTGAACGCCGCCTACGAGCACAACCTGACGTGGCCGGACGACTACTGGCCGACGGCGGCCGCGCCGCTCGATGATGCCGCGTGGGATGCCAGCATCGCGACCTGCCTGAGGTCGCGAGAGCGGTTGCAGCACGTGGCCCGGGAGGTTGACGACCTGACGGCGCCGGTGCCGACGGGCACGGCGAACCAGACGTATCTGCGCGCGATCCTGCTCGCGGCCGATCACGTGGCGTATCACGTGGGCCAGATCGTGGCGGTGCGCCGGGCGCTTGGGGTGTGGGGATAGCGAGCTGCGGGCGCGGGCCCGGGCACACGGCACATGGTGTCGCTCCGGGGGCTCGTCGGCGGCGCAGCGGTGCGAGCGCTAAGCGCGGGCTACGGACGAGGGCCGCTGTTGTCGAGGTCCGCGGCGATCAGCCAGCGCCCGTCTGCGCCCATGCGGAGGGCCAGCACGAATCTGCCGCCGGGGCCGATCGACTCCGGATAGCGATAGCCGCCCACGATGTAGCCCACCGTGTCTGACACCGAGAAGGCATAGGGCGTGAGTTGCAGCGCGCCGCCGGGGCGGGTGATGCCCTGTGCGATGGCCGCACGACCCTGCCTGAGCGGGCTCCCGCTCTGCACGGCGAATCCATCGTCGGTGAAGAGCGCGGCCAGACCAGGCCCGTTGCCGTCGCGCCACGCGCGTTCGTAGCCGCGCAGCACGCGGTCCAGCGCGGGCGGCAGCGTGATTGCTGGCGGCACCACCTCGGGTGTGGCGGAAGGCGCGCGCTGTTGGGCCAGCGCCGGCGCGAGGACGACCGCGACGGCGAGCGTGGTCGCAAGGATGATGCGCGTCATGACGCCAAGTGTGCATCGGGCGTGATGCTCATCGCCAGCGCAAGGATGCAGGCCAACCCGGAGTGTTGCGGTGTCGCACACACTCGGCACGACACAGTAGTCGAGGTGGACGCCAGCTGGGCCTCCGCAGTGCCAATGGGCGATTGCGACTCTTGGGGCCGAACGGCTCCTTATGGAGGTGGTGACATGCGCGGGTGAGCTCGACCCGCACTTCAGTTGCCCACGGCCACACGGTTGCGCCGTTGAACGTGAGCTCGTCTCGAGTTGCTTCGAAGCGTCGAAAGTCAGAGGCCGGTCTCTCCCCGATGATGGAGCGCAGCGTCACGTCGGCGTCGGAGAACATCCCGATTGAGCGCCTCGGGCACTCTAGGTTGGAGATGCCTGCTCGCGATTGGGTGCGACCGCGTTCATCGGTAACGAAGCAACCGGGGACATGGGTAACAGTGCTGCTTCCGGAGAACTCCTCTCATTCGTCATCAGGTGCGCCGGTGGCCGCGGGATACGGGCTGGCGAGGGTAAGCGCGGAGCGACGGCTGATAGTGCGACGCGGGTGTCGCCCCGGCCTGATCTGTTGCCTGTGTCACCGGTCCGCACCCGATTGTGCTTGACGGGTTTTCGAAGGCGTCCCGCGAATAGTTCCCGGATCCACGCACGGGCCTCGCCTCGACGGCGACGCGGCGCTACCGCACACGATCGCGCACGTCCCCACCTTGAACCCTGGATCGCGCTGCGTTTGCGTCTCCTGCGACCAGTCTGGGGCAGCAGAAACTGTAATGCGATGATGCGACATGACCACTGTGACTCTCGCTGAAGCGGCCTCCACAAGAACTGGTCCGGTAGCGATGCGGCCGCTCCCAGCCTTAACCGATGCGCTCGGCGACGCAATCGCGGCGCTGGCGGCCCGCCTTCATGCGGGCACCTACGAGCTGCTCGTCCTTCTGCGCGAGTTCGACGACCGCATCACGTGGAACAACGGCTTCTCCTCATGTGCCAACTGGCTCCACTGCCGTACAGGAATCGCCTTTGGCGCAGCCCGCGAGAAGGTGCGCGTGGCGCACGCGCTTGCCAGCCTGCCAGTCGTCAGCGCTACGATGCAGCGCGGCGCGATCTCGTACGCCAAGGTGCGGGCGCTCACCCGAGTGGCCACGCCCGAAAACGAAGCCTCGCTGTTGGACTTCGCGCAGGCCGGCACCGCCGCTCAGGTGGAGCGATTCGTCGGCGCCTGGCGTCGCGTGGATCGGGTGGCGGCGGCCGAGGCCGAGACGCGGTATCTCGGCAGGCATCTTTCCACCTCGATCGACGACGACGGCATGGTGGTGATTCGCGGTCGCCTGACGCCCGAGCTTGGTGCGGTCGTGCAGCACGCGCTCGAGGCCGCCGCCGATCGATTGTTCCGCGAGGCCCAGGGAGCGCCGAAGGCCGAACGCGTGGCGGATGAGGTGACGCCGGCACAACGGCGGGCCGACGCACTTGGTCTACTGGCTGAGGCGGCGCTCTCGTCAGACCTGGACCTTGGGTGCTCAGGCGACAGGTATCAGGTGGTGCTGCACATGGAGGCCCCCACGGGGGTGACGACAGAGGATGGTCCGGCCGGAACGAAGGAGCTGGACCACGGCGCGCTGCACGTCTCCGCGGAGACGTCGCGGCGCCTGTCGTGCGACGCGGCGGTGGTGCGAATGGAGCACGGGTCCGGCGACGCGGTGCTCAGCGTGGGACGCAAAACACGCTCGGTGCCACCCTCAATCCGGCGGGCGCTTCAGGCCCGCGACTGGAGCTGCCGATTCCCGGGCTGCACGGCCCGCCGCTGCGACGCGCATCACGTGAAGCACTGGGTGGACGGCGGCGCAACCAGCCTCGACAACCTCGTGCTGCTCTGCCGACGGCACCACCGAGCGGTTCACGAGGGTGGATTCGAGGTGAGGCAGCGCAATGATGGGACGACGACGTTTCTGGGGGCGAATGGGACCGTGCTCGAGGAGGCGCCGCCGTTGCCGGCTTCGCTTGCGCGGCTCGACGAGGATGCGTGGGAGCCTGACGACATCCCGGTGTGGGACGGCACGCCGTTGAACCTGACCTACGCCGTCGACGTGCTCTATGTGCCGCCGACGGCCGCCAAGGCGGTCATGCTACCGCCCTGACCGTGCGCTCTCGCCTTCCTGGGCACGGGGACGCGCAGTAGCAGCGTCGGCTCCGGCCATCGCGAACGTCGTGACCGTTGTGATCAAGCCTCACGGCAGCAGAGACCGATCGCAGGCGATTCAGCCCGTCCGCATGATGGAGATGCCGGCGACGTTTCGACATGTCACTGGTTCTGTAGGTGAAGGCATCGGACGGACGGTTGTCTTCCCGCTCGACGTGTTAAGCACGAGCAGCGACGTTCACGTTGTCTTCGATCGAGATGTTCCACTCGGCTCTGACTTCAACGCACACAGCTCGTGCACTGACGGTAGGGCGCGGTTCGAGGTAAGGAAGGGAAGGTTGAAGCCGATAGAAACCGCGACCGATTGCCACCAGCCTCTGCCAGACGCACTCCACGCATTCCAGAGCGTGAGCTTCCCTGGGCCGGCCGGCCGATGGACAACGGAAGCCTGGCAGCGTGCGCCTGGGCGCGCCACCCAGAACAGAAGTACGAGAGGATAGGCGCATTCCCGGAGGTCCCTCAATGCGTGCCAGCCGTTCTGCCCTCGTTGTCATCCTGCTCGTCGCTGGCACCTGGGTCGCCACGGGCCTCGCCCAGTCGCAGAATCCGTTTGGCCAGCCGTCCGCCAGTAAGCCGCAGCCGGCCGCTGACATCAAGGCCGTGCCTGGATCACGCGCCCAGGGCTGGCTCGGCCAGGGCCGCTCCGAAGTGGTGGCGCGCCACGGCATCGTGGCCACGAGCGATCCACTGGCCGCGCAGGCCGGACTCGACATCCTGCGGCAGGGCGGCAACGCCATCGACGCCGCCGTCGCCGCCGGCGCGGTGCTCGATGTGACCTCGCAGAACGACACGGGCATTGGCGGCGACCTCTTCGCGCAGGTGTGGGTGGCGCGCGAGAAGAAGCTCTACGCGCTCTCCGCCGCGGGCTGGGCGCCGGCCGGCTGGACGCCGGAGTTCTTCGCGAAGCTGGGCGAGAAGCGGGTGCCGGGGTCCGGCGTGAATGCCGCCACGGTGCCCGGCGCCGTGGCCGGCTACGACGCGCTGCTCACGCGCTACGGCACGATGACCTTCACGCAGACCTTCGAGCGTGCCGCGCGCGTGGCGGAAGAAGGCTGGGGCCTGGCCGAACGCCGGCACGAAGATCTGCGCGGGGCCACCCGCGGCCTGGCCGCCGACCCGGATTCGCGCGCCATCTTCCTCGACGGCGACCGCGCCCCCGACCTCTACAGCATCATCCGCAATCCCAACCTGGCCAAGGCGCTGCGGCTGATCCAGACGCAGGGCAAAGACGCCTTCTACAAGGGCGACATCGCCGCGGCCATCGTGGCCAAGGTGCAAACCAACGGCGGCGTGATGAGCCGCGAGGATCTGGCCACGTTTGCGCCCGAGTGGGTCGAGCCCGTCACGACCAACTACCACGGCTACGATGTCTCCCAGTTGCCGCCGCCAGGGCAGGGATTTGCGGCGCTCGAGATGCTGAATATCCTCGAGGTGTGCATGCCGAAGCTGGGTGTGAATCTGGCGTCGCTCGGGCCGTCCGACCCGATGTACTGGCACATGATGGTCGAGGCCAAGAAGCTTGCCTATGCCGACCTGCTGGCCAAGAACGGCGACCCGCAGTTCGTCACGGTGCCGGTGCCGCAACTGCTCTCGAAGCCGTACGCCGCTACGCTGTGCGGCAAGATCGACCCCAATAAGGCGGCCGCGCCCGGGGTGATCGGCGGCACCGACGGCGGCACCATCTACCTGACCACCGCCGATCGCTGGGGCAACATGGTGTCACTCGTGCACAGCGTGTTCAGCGAGTACGGCAGCCGCGCCTCCGTGGGTCCGTACGGCTTCGTACTGCACAACCGGGGCACGGCGTTCTCACTCGATCCCAAGAGCCCTAACGTGGTGGCGCCGCACAAGCGGCCGTTCCACAGCATCATGGCCGGCTTCGTGATGAAGGACGGACGCCCGCTGATGGCCTTCGGCAACATGGGCGGCAGCGTGCAGCCCGAGACTCACGCACAGCACATGGTGAACCTGATCGATCTCGGCATGAACGTGCAGATGACGACCGACGCCGCACGATTCACGCACAACCAGACGAGCAACATGTTGTCGCTCGAGCACAGCCTGTTTGCGCTCGTCGGCAAGGCGCTCGAAGGCAAGGGCCACAAGGTGCGCGGTGTCGACGGCGGCGCCGTGGGCGGCTATCAGGGCATTCTCTTCACCCGCGATCCGCGGCTGCCCGAGCCGATCTTCGATCGGCGGAGCATCACCGAAGACCACGCAGTGAACGGCGTCTACCGGGGCGGCTCGGACCATCGCAAGGACGGTCAGGCGGTGGGCTGGTAGCGGCTACGGTGCGGCCGCGAAGTGCTTCAGTGGGATCGCGACCTCAGGGAACGCGCGCAGTACGGCCGCGTCATTGCTGACGAGCCGCACGCCCAAATCGTGAGCCAGGGCCACGAACTCGCAGTCGTAGGTGGAGCAACCCGACCGACTCGCGAGCGACAGCACGCGCGCTGTGTCAACCGAGAACTCGCGACCTCGCAACTGCGACTCTGCGGCCGCCGCGATGTCGTTCGCGCGGGGCAGCGATAGGGTGCGGCGTTTATGGGCTCCCGCCAACACGCTACGGAACTCGGAACGCCACAGCAGAGGCACGGCCCACTCGGCATCGTCAGCGAGCAGCCGTTCGGCCGCCGTCGTGAGGTCACCTGGCAGCCACAGGTACGCCACGACGTTGGCGTCGACGACGGTCATGGGCGCCCCTGCGTCACCCAGGTCCGCAGCTCACGGTCGCTCACGCGCTTCACGCCGACACGCAACCGCCGCGCCCGGGCCAGCAACTGATCGGGGTCAACGCGTTCGCCAGCCGTGGCCTGCTCCAGGCACGCCAGGGCCTCCTGGCTGAGACTCCGCCGATTACGGACGGCTCGCTGCCGCAGTTGCTCGTGAAGGCCCGCGGGAATGTCCTTCAAGGTAAGACTTGCCACGCCACCAATATAGCACCACAGTGGTGGCGCTCCCGCGCGGGCGCGTGCGCGCCCTGGGCGGCTATCCGAGCGCCTTCGTCGCAAGGACGGTTAGGCGGTCGGCTGGTAGCGGCGTCCGCTAGACCGACGAGCGGAACAACTCACGCAGTGCGATGGCGCATCCGGGCAAGAGCGGCGTGGTCAACGTGTCGTCGTCCTCGGCCGAGAGCTCCGCCACGCGAGTGAGTCTGCCCTCCGGCGACGGCCGGAACACCTGCACCGCGTCGAGCTCAGGGTCGACCAGCCAGTACTCCCGCACACCCGTGCGCTCGAACAGGCGGCGCTTGGTCTGCGCGTCGCGCTTGCGGCTGCTCTTCGACAGCACTTCAACGACGAGCGCCGGCGGGCCCTGAATATTCTTGTCGGTCATGATC
>JANMDX010000210.1:0-2365 GCA_031376505.1 Acidobacteriota bacterium | reverse complement strand
GTCTTTCAGCCGCTGTAGCCGCCGGACGAGACCGTGGCTGGAGAGCGTCGATTCGAACGCGAAGCTCTTGCGTTGACGTTCAAGCGCATCCAGGCGTTCGAGGGTAACGCGACCCGCTTCGATGGCGACATCCTCTGGCCGAAAGGCTGAAAGGCCCTGGGCCAACGTGTCAAGCGGGTGCTCGCCCGCCAGCTCCAGGCGGCCATGCAGGCTCAGAACGTGTCGAAGGTGGAGATGGCCAAGCGCATGGGCAGCAGCCGCAGCGCCCTTGACCGCCTGCTGGACCCCGCCAACGACTCCGTCACGCTGGGCACGCTGCGCAAAGCCGCGGCCGCGGTGGGGCTGGCGGTTCGACTCGAGCTCTGTGTGACGGTTCCGGCCTGCCAAGGTGATAGTCCCAGCCCACTGTGGCGGCGCTCCCAGCTGACGCCCAGCGGCCACCTCCCTCCGTCCTCGCCAGATCCCCCACAAGCATCTCGGCCTCCGGGAGGAGGCCACCGGGCGTCAACCGCAGGCGCCTCGGGCCTGCGGGCTCCTTCTTGGCCTGCGCCGGTCGAGGCTGGCGACAACGGCAGCATGCCTGGACCCGCCCGCGCCGTCGCGGGGTCAGACCCCGTTGTCGGTCATGCCCTCGCCCGTGAGAATGGCGTAGAGCGCGGTGTTGATGTAGTAGTTCGACCGCCCGATCCGGCGCTTTTCGAGAAAGCCGTCGGCCACGAGTGCGTCGAGATAGCGAGTGGCGGTCAGCCTCGTGACGCCGAGGTCGTTCTTCAGGAACTCGATCTTCGTGTAGGGGTGCAGGAACAGGTTGTTGATCAGATCCTGACTGTAGAACTTGTGCGTGCTGCGGATGCGGTGCTTCACACGCAGCAAGGCGTCACGGATGGCGTGCACGGTGGCAATGCCCTGGCGGGCCGTGCCTTCCACCGCGTCGAGCATGTAGCAGACCCAGTCTTCCCAGGTGTCGTGCTCGCGCACCGTCTGCAGCAGCCTGTAGTACTCGGTCTTGGTGCGCACGATGCGTCGGCTGAGATAGAGCACGGGGATGTCGAGCAGGCCCTGCTTCACCAGGTAGAGCACGCACAGGATGCGGCCCGTGCGCCCATTGCCGTCGTAGAACGGGTGGATGCTCTCGAACTGATGATGGATGAGCGCCATCTTCACGAGCGGGTCGGCGGCGTACAGGCTGTCGTCGTTGATGAAGCGCTCGAGGTCGGTCATGAGCGCGACGATCTCGGTGGGGTCGGGAGGCGTATACACCACGTGGCCGGTGTCGGCCCTGAGCACGGTGCCCGGCAGCGTGCGGAACCCCGCCCGGTTCGCTTCCAGTTCGGCCTGCATGGCCAGAATGTGGTTGTTCGTCAGCAGGCCCGACGACGCCACCGCCTCGAAGCCGACGCCCAGGGCCTGGCGATACCGGGCCACTTCCTTGGCCGCGCCGGTGGCGGTCTCTGCAAAGGAGGCCTGCTGGAACAGCTCGTCGTGGGTGGTCACGATGTTCTCAATGGCCGAGCTGTCTTTGGCTTCCTGCAGGCCGAGGGTGTTGACCAGGATGGCCTGATTGGGAATTGAGGAAGCAACCCCTGTGAATTCAGCAAGTTGCCTGCTCGCAGCGTTCAGCCGCGAGAGAATCTGCGGCGTGTCGAAGCGCGCAGGCGGCAGTAGATGGAGCGGCGACATCCCAGGGGACTGTACCATCGAAGACTCCAGACGCGCATACAATAGTGGCATTTTATATACACGTCTAGAGGACGTGTATAGGCGGAGAGGCCAGCAGATCCAGTACCAGACCGTTGTTGCGTTGGCGCGGTGTCCGCTCGCCGGCTCGCAGAGCGATCCTCACGAGAACGCCCGCAGGAACGGCCCGATGAAGCGGCGCTCGTCAGACCAATCCGTGACGGCGAACACCACCTCGTCGAACACGCCGCTGCACCGCGAACGCGCAGAACACGCGAAATGTCTACCTCTTCACGGTCATATGGTTCGCCCCGTTCGGAAAGACTCCTTCGCGCGCAGGTACCCCATCACACTTGGCCAGTCGGGAAACTCGGGCGTGCCGAAGTGAATGTGTTCACCCTCGAACTCGCCGGCGCCGTTCTTCGTGCGGTCGTCGATCAGGTAGTGGCCCCGATTGAGCTGCTTGTGATGCGAGAGGATAAGCCGCTTGTGGGCATGCGTGCCCAAGTGCTTCTGGATCCACAGCAGCTTGTCGGACCAGGCCGAGGGATTCTGCCACGGCGACGTCGACAGGACGTAGGTGTCGAAACGGGCCACGAGTTCCTCGTACGCCTCAAGGGCTCCGGGCATCGGCTGCATCAGCGCGAAGATGCCTGGCACCTCATCCATCCGATCTTCGAACTCGGCA
>JANMDX010000206.1:0-1813 GCA_031376505.1 Acidobacteriota bacterium | reverse complement strand
CCGGCGGCGGCCTGTGGTGGGCGGTCCCAAGAACGGAAAAACCCGAACACCAGCGAACGACTTCCGCTAACATCCCGCTCGAGCCGACTCGGCCCGCGCGCGATTCGTGCCCGGGCCTCACGGCTCAGCGGTGGCGTTAGCGAACCAAGACACTCAAAGAGCTTGAAGGCCATGGGCTCGGGCAGCTCGACACGCTGGTGCGCGAGCGATCGGCTGGTGGTGGTTCGCGGCGTGGTCGATCTCGGAGGCGTCGGCGTGGCCGCGAGCGGCACGCACGGCGGCGCGGTTGCAAGGCCTCAGCCTGGCCACCATGGCGCTCGACACGCCCCGGCGCGGTTGATCGGTTAGCGGATCCAGCGGCGGTGGGGTCAGGTCGTGCCGGGGGCGGCCTGGGGTGGGCGGTCCCAAGAGCGAAAGAACCCGAACACCAGCGAACGACTTCCGCTAACATCCCGCTGGAGCCGACTCGGCCCGCGAGCGATTCGTGCGCGGGCCTCACGGCTCAGCGGTAGCGTTAGCGCGACAACCAACAGAGCACGGAGACGTCCTTTGGGTCGATGCGTAGTGCTGCTCTTCGTGACGCTCGTGGGCGTTCCCAGCGTAGCGGTCGGCCAAAGCGCCGTGAATATCGCCCTGAAGCGAAACACAACGGCCGAGGCGGCGACTCGCGACCAGCTCCAGCGGCTCCTCAAGACCTACGACTTGTCGCCGTGGTTCTACACGAAGTCGGTCGTCATTGACGAACAGGCGATCCCGTTCAGCCATCCGGTGCTGACCCTCCACACTCGGCATTCCAAAGACGATGAGCTGCTGCTCTCGACGTTCGTGCACGAGCAGCTGCATTGGTTCTTCTCCGAACGACGCGAACAAACGGAGCAAGCGATCGGCGATCTCCGAAAGGCATTTCCTGACGCGCCTGCGGGGGGCACGGCGGGTGCCCGCGATCAGTACTCGACGTACCTGCACTTGCTCGTCTGCTACCTCGAGCGCCAAGGCGTGTCGCGGGTTCTCGGAGAACTGAAGGCCAAGCAGGTCATCGAGTTCTGGGCGACCGACCACTACACATGGGTGTACCGGCAGGTTCTCGACCGTGGCTCAGAAATCGCAGCGATCCTCAAGGCCCGGCAGCTCCTCCCAGCGCGCTAACCAGCGCATGCAGCCGACGGCGGTCGGGCTTTGTGGCATCATGCGGGGCATCCGACCGCCGCGGCTGATGCGCGGTCGTTAGACGGACTACACAACGATTGACGATCGAATCGATTTCGCCGACCATCAGGCGTGGACTTCACGGTCATCGGCGAGATCGAAGACATCGAAACATTCGCCACTGGCCAAGGCATTCGCGAACTTCGGCGCCTGCGCCGGAAGCACGGACGGGGGCGCTGGCGCAAGCGGAAGGGCGTCGCCATGATCCGATTGTCAGATGGGTTCCTGTCGCGAGCAGAGCTACACTGGTACGAAGCCACCGGCATCGGCCGTCGAGAACTGAAGATCAAACGCTACCTTGAGTAAGCACATGGCCAAACGACGTCGCTCTTTTGCGGTGTGTGTCCGAAACGACGGGCACGAGGTCTCCCTCGAGTTGCGCAAGATCTACGAGATCATCCCGGACGCGTTCGCTGAACGCCATCGGCAGATTCGGGTGTTAGACGAGTCGGGCGAAGACTACTTGTTCCCGGCTTCCTGGTTCGCGGCTCTAGAACTGCCTGCGCCCACCAAGCGCGCGGTCATGGCCGCCGTCTAACCTTCAGATGGAGCCGACGCCTTCCGTCGGCTTGCGCATGCCACAGGCGCGGCTCATCTGAATCGTTAG
>JANMDX010000203.1:0-58609 GCA_031376505.1 Acidobacteriota bacterium | reverse complement strand
CACCTGCGCCGTCCACGCGCCCACGAATACGGCGCCCGCATTGTAGATCCGCGCGGCGCGCGCGTCGGTATCCACCACCAGATGTTCGGGCGCGGCCTCGTTGGCGAGATCCACGGCCTCGTCCATCGTGCGCGTCACGATAATGCCGCCGTGATTCCAGAGTGACGCTGCCGCGGGACCGGCGGTGGGCACCTGCGCGGCCACTTCCTCGGCGACTGCCCGGGCGAGCGCGGCCTTCGACGTGATGAAGATCGCGCGTGCGTCGGGGTCGTGCTCGGCCTGGGCAATCAGGTCGGCCGCAATCCACGACGCGGGTCCGCGGTCGGCCACAATCAGGATCTCGCTCGGGCCCGCGTAGAAGTCGATGGGGCAATCCTGCGCGACGAGCGCCTTGGCGGCCGACACCCAGCGATTGCCTGGGCCCACGATCTTGCTCACCCGCGGCACCGACTTCGTGCCGTAGGCCATGGCCGCAATTGCGTGCGCGCCGCCGAGGCGAAAGAAGCGGTCCACACCGGCTTCCATGGCGGCCGCGAGCACGACTGGGTCGACCGACGGACTGCACACCACTACCTCGGCCACGCCGGCCACCCGCGCGGGAATCGCGGTCATCAGAAGCGACGACGGCAGGGGGTAGCGTCCACCGGGCACGTAGCAGCCCACGCGTTCGAGCGGCACCACGCGCTGTTCCACGGTCACCCCAGGCATGGGACGCACCCGCCATTCGCGTGGACGTTGCGCCGCGGCCACTGCGCGAATCGCGGCGGCGGCCTGCGCGAGTGCCGCCCGCACCGCCGCTGGCGCCTTCTTCGCGCCGGCTTCGATGTGCTTGCGCGACACCTCGAGCGGTCCGTTCCAGCCGTCGAGCGCCCGCGCGTACTCGCGCAGGGCGGCGTCGCCCTCAGCCCGCACGCGGCTGACGATCTGCGCCGCCGTCTTCTCGGTCGCCCGGTCGCGGATCACCGACGGCTTCAGCAGCGCGTGTACTTCGGCGACGTTAGTCGACTGCACGATTTTGATCATGGCTACAGCACAATCTTGTTGAGCGGATACTCGACGATGCCCTGGCCCCCCGCGGCCTTCAGCTTCGGGATCAGGGTGCGCACCGTCTTCTCTTCGACGATGGTGTTCACCGCCACCCAGTCAGCGTCGGTCAGCGACGACACCGTCGGCCGCTGCAACGCCGGCAACTGCGCGATCACTTTATCCAGATCCGCGCGCCTCACGTTCAGCATCAGCCCCACCCGGCTCTGCGCCTCGATCGCGGCCTTGAGCAGCAGCGCGATCGTCTCGAGCTTCTCGCGCTTCCACGGGTCCTGCATGGCCCGTGCATTGGCCACAAGCTGCGTGTTGCTCTCCATCAGCGTGTCGATGATGCGTAGGCGATTGGCGCGCAGCGTGGAGCCGGTCTCGGTCGCCTCTACAATCGCATCCGCCAGTACGGGTGGTTTCACTTCGGTGGCGCCCCACGAGAACTCCACGTCCACTTCGGCGTCGCGCGCCTTGAACCACTGCTGCGTCACCCGCACGAGCTCGGTGGCCACGCGCTTGCCCTTCAGGTCCTGTGCCGTCTTGAACGGCGAGTCTTCCGGCACGGCCAGCACCCACTTCACCTTGCCGAAGCTCTGCTTGGAATAGATCAGGTCGCACACGGGCGTGAGCGCGGGTTCTTCCGGATGCCCAATGGCATGTTCGGCAATCCAGTCCATGCCGGTCAGGCCGGCGTCGAGCACGCCGTCACCCACGTAGCGCGCCATTTCCTGCGCGCGAATCAGCATGCACTCGATGTCGACGTCATCGATTGAAGGGAAGTAGGAGCGCGAGCTGACATGGATGTCGAACCCCGCGCGCTTGAAGAGCGCCACGGTCGCGTCTTGCAGCGACCCCTTGGGAATGCCGAGCTTCAACACACTCATCGCGCTGCCTCCGTCCACGCCGTTTCGGTCTTGTTGAAGCACGTGCGCTCGCCCGTGTGGCACACGTTGCCGTCGCCTTCGCGCGCGGCCTTCACGAGCACGGTGTCGTCGTCGCAGTCGATCAGGATCTGGCGCACGGCCAGGCGATTGCCAGATGTTTCGCCCTTGGTCCACAGCGTCTTGCGCGTACGGCTGTAGAAGGTCACATAGCCGATGCGTTTGGTGATGGCCCAGGCCTCTTCGTTCATGAAGCCCACCATCAGCACCTCGCCGCTCGTGTCGTCTTGCACCACCGCGGGCACCAGCCCGTCCAGCTTCGTGAAATCGAGAGTCATCGTCAGTCCTTCGGTCGAGCGCCGTTCCCGGTCGGGGGCCAAAACAAAAAACCCCGCCGGGGTCCGGCGGGGCTGTTCAGGTTCGGAAGTGAACGCTGAAGACGTGTCAGAACGCTACACGCACAGTCCGGCCGGCCCGCGATGGGGCAGGTGATGGTGGACGTGATGCGTATGGATCAACTGAAACACGACGCTGATGAGACTAACCGAAATGCCGCGCCCAGGGCAACCGGGCTCGCCGGGCGGTGGTGGGTCAGTTTGAAACTCGCCGCTCCGGCACAACGGGCGGACCGACCGGGAACGAGGCGTCCCGGCCGGTCGCACGGGTTACGGAACGGTCACGGCCACCTGGTTTGACGGCGGACTCGTCCCGGCGCTGTTCGAGGCCGTCAGGCTCAGGAAATATGTGCCGCTCGGCACGTTCGGGAACGCGACGCTGGCGCCGCTGACCGGCACACTGCCGATCGGCGCACCGCCATCAGACGTTGCCGCGCTCAGCGTGTAGCCGGTCGGCGTGCCGCCACTGCCGGGCGTCCACGAGACGTTGACCGTGCGGCCCGAGACGCTCGCACTCAGTGTCGGCGCACCTGGTGTCACGACCCCGACGACGATGACGGTCACTTCATTCGACGGCGCGCTCGTGCCACCGGCATTCTGCGCCGCGAGGCGCACGTAGTAGATGCCTGCGGGCACGCCCGGTATGGCCGCACTCGTCGGCGACGCGGGCAACGGCAACGAGGCGATCGGCACGGTGAAGCCTGGCGACGTGGCGGCCAGCAGCAGGTAGCCGGTCGGTGCGCCGCCAGACAGCGGCGCGGTCCACGAGAACGTGGCGGTGCTACCGGCCACCGTCACGCCCAGCCCCGTGGGCGACGCCGGAGCGATCAGGGGCGCGGGCAAGGTGACCGTAGTGCCGGGGGATTCCGGTCCGGTGCCCGCGGCGTTGGTCGCCGACAGGCTCAGGATGAAGGTGCCGTTGGGCACCGCGGCCGCAAACGAGGTCGTCGGGCCGAGTGGCACGGCGGCAATGGGCGGGGCGCCTGCGGCCGTGCGCGCGATCAACGTGTAGCCGGTCGGCGTCGCGCCTGTCGCGGGAGCCCCCCAGCTCAGGCTCAGGTTGTTGCCGCTGGCGGTGGCCACGACGTTGGTCGGCGCGCTTGGCGGGCCGGTGTTCGGCGGCAGCGGCAGAAACACCCCGGAAGCGGACGTGTAGCGGACCTGGGGCGGCAGGTTGGTGAAGCTGAAGCGACCGGTGTACGCGACGTCCGAATCGGAAGACGACTCGCCCTGCACGACCAAGATCAGGGTGGGGCGGATCGTCTGGCTGGGCCCCACGATGTCGAAGTAGCCGTTGTAGACGAGCGCGTTTCCCGTCGCGGTCGTCCAGCTGCCGTTGGGCCCCGCGCGCAGCCCGCTGGGCCTGGGGACAGCGAAACCGCTGCCCAGAGTGCGGCCCAGAAGAATCAGGCCGCTCACCGATTCGAGATCGCAGGCCTGACTCGCGAAGTTGTTCATGCACAGGTCGGCCTGGACGAGGCCTGCATTCGGCGTCGTCGCGTTGGTCCAGGTGCCGTTGACGGCGTACTGAAAGTGCACGCGCGTGACGGTCTGCGCCGTGGCACCCGCGACCGTGAACTGCAGGACGTCGTGAAGCCATGCGTCGCCGCGCCCGATCCCGTACCGTTGCGGACCGTCGTTGGTACCCGCCGATCTGGCGGTGAGGGTGGCCGTCGCCAGGTCGGCAGTCGTGGCGGTTCGGTTGAAGCCCGACTGTCCCACGCAGACGGGGACAGGGCCTGCACAATCTGCGCGCGCGACGATGTTCAAGGCCCGGCCGCGTCCGGTCCCATCCATCGTGCCAGTGGCGGTGAAGCCGGCGGTCGACCCGGGATGCACCCCACCGCCAATCAGCGCGGGATTGGTGAGGTCCCAGTTGTACGAATACGTCCCATTGACGCTGCCGATGCCGTTATTGACATTGCTCCGCACGAAATAGTCGTTGTAGTTGAGGCCGGCCTGGGCGCCGATCTGCACCGGCCACACACACAACGCGCTCACCACGAGCGCCACGGCCAGGGCCGGAACGGTTCTGATTCTCATCCTTCGTCTCCTCGTGACTGGCCAGCCAGGCCCCGCGCCTGGACGGCCCTTCTTTCACACGAGCGGAAACGAAGAGAAAAAGGGTCGGCGGCCCTACTGGCCGCCCTGCAGCCGCGCGAGCGCCTGCACCGTGAGCGGATACGTGTCGCCAAAGGCGGCGCGAAAGGTGTCGTAGCTTTCCTTGATCAGCGCGTCGGCTTCGTTGGTCCTGCCCAGCGCGCGTAGCGTCAGGCCCAGTTCGCCGGCAACCGCGGCTGCCCGGTCTTTTACGTCGGGGTAGCGTCGCATGATGTCTTGGGCTTCTCGGAGCACCTGTTCTGACTTCTGTGGGTCGCCCTGCAGACGATAGGCGACGCCCAGGCCGGTGAGGGGCCCAACCAGATCCGAATGACCGGCCGGCCGGATCTGTTTGAACCGTTCGTAGGCGTCGAGCAGTACGGTGCGCCCGCGGTCGAGTTGCCCGAGCGACACGAGCGCGCGCCCCCAGTTGCCGCGCACGACAGGTACCATGGGGTGCCCGTCGGGCCAACTACGCGCCATCATCTCGACGGCCGCTGCCGACTGGCGCTCGGCGTCAACGTAGCTGCCGCGGATTCGCGAGAGCACCGACATGGTGTTGAGCACCATGAGGCGTTCTGGCGGCTGTGCGGGCAGGGCGTCCATGCGCCGGAGCGCGTCGTTCAATGCCGCTCCGGCTTCGTCCGTCTTGCCCATTTGGAGCAGCAGGGCGCCAATGTTGGAGACGACCACACTGGTGCCGCCAGGATTGAGCCGGTTGCGGTCCGCCACTTCGACGGATTCCCTTAGCAGGCTTAGTGCTTCTGGATCTCCGGGCCGCTGATAGAGGATCGCCACGGCCAGGTCGTTGGTCGCGACCAGGTGGAACTCGGGATCGGCCTCGGCTCCGTGCAAACGCACATAGGCGACGGCTTCGCGACACAGTGCCTCTGCGCCCTTGAAGTCGCCGGTCTGCAGCAGATGCTCGCCGAGCAGCTCTTTGCTGGAGGCGATGCCAAACGCATCGCCTTGCACTTCATAGAGGGCCAGCGCCCGCTGCAAGTGGGGTAGCGCGGCGTCCGCGGCGCCCAGCCCGATGTAGGTGCGGCCCAATGTGCGGCGCATCTCGGCTTCCACTTCCGGCGCGTCTTTGAGTTCGGTCTGGATGAGGGCTGCCGCGCCGTCGAGCACCTGCCGGACGGTGATCGACCCGGCCTGCCCGGCGACGGCGTTGTACCAACTGGGATTGGCCGACGACAGCATCTGCGTCAGGAAGCGATTGAGCTGTTTGGCCTTGCCCGACTCGGCGCGGGCCACGCGCGCTTGCTGCACCGACACCGCCGTGGCCGCCAGCAGCGCCACCAGCAGCGTGGCAGCCACCGCCACGGCCACCCAGTGGCGCCGCACGAAACGCGACGTGCGGTAGGCGAGCGACGGCGTGCGGCCCTCGATCGGCTCGCCGGCTGACCAGCGTGACAGGTCGTCGGCGACGTGTTGCACGCTGGCGTAGCGTGCGGCCGGCTCGTGGGCCAGCGCTTTGCCCACGATGGTGCCCAGGTCGCCGGTGAGCGTGCGCCGCAGTTTCGCGAGCGTGGTGTTTCGCACGACCGCGGCGGCCTCGGTCACGACGGCGTGGGGGGCCGTGGTGGTCGTGCGTGTCAACGCGCGCTCCATGGCCGCCATCAGCGAGGCGCTGTCGGCAAAGGGCGCCACACCGGTGAGCAGCTCGTAGAGCACGAGACCAAGGCTGTACTGGTCGCTGGCGGTGCCCACGGCCTGGCCGGTGAGCTGTTCGGGACTGGCGTAGGCGGGCGTGAGCGGCGCCTTCGAGATGGTGGACAGCCGATCCGGCTGCAGCAGCGTGGCGGTGCCGAAGTCCACGACCTTGGCGTGGCCATCGCTCGTCACGAGAATGTTCGAGGGCTTCAGGTCGCGGTGCAGCACCAGATTGCGATGCGCAAACGCAACGCCCGCGCACACCTCGGCAAACAGTCGCAGCCGGCCGGCCACGTCGAGCCGCTGCGCGTCGCAGTAGCGATCGATCGGCTGGCCGTCCACGTACTCCATCACCAGGTACGGCTCGCCAAACGCGGTCACGCCGCCGTCGAGCAGGCGGGTCAGGGCGGGATGCTCGAGGCCGGCCAGGATCTGGCGTTCGGCGCGGAACTGCGCGACCAGGGCCGGGTCGGACACGCGCAGGTCCATGATCTTGATGGCTACGCGCTGGTGGAACTGATCGTCGGCGCGGTGCGCCTCGTAGACAGCGGCCATGCCGCCGCGCGCGATCAGGCCGGCCACCTCGTAGTTGCCCAGGCGCAGTCCCACGTGCGGGTCGGCCTGCCGGGTGGCCTCGGTTGTGCCGGCGTCCGCGGCCAGTAGGGCCTCTACCTCCGCGGCCAGCGCCGCGTCGTGGGCGCATAGCTCCCGCACGCGGGCAGCGCGGGCCGGCCCTGGGGCCTCGTCGGCCAGGGCGTGGAAGGCTGCTTCAACCTGTTGCCAGCGTGTAAAGGCGCTCACCGCTTGTCCGTCATACTATCTGCTCACGACATGTCTGACGTTCCCGGCAACCTTACCCAACTGTTGCAGCAGTGGGGCCACGGCAACGCCGAGGCATTCGAGCGGCTCATTCCTGAGGTGTATCCCGAACTGCACGCGATGGCTGCCCGGTTTGTAAACCGCGAGCGGCCGGGCACGATTCAGGCCACCGTGCTCGTGCACGACCTCTATCTGCGCATGCTGAAGCAAGAGCGGGCGAATTTTCCGAATCGCCGGGCCTTTTTCGGATTTGCTGCCGGCGCCATGCGTCACATGCTGATCGATCACATCCGCGCGGTGCACTCTGCGAAGCGAGGCGCTCGCCGGGTGCGCGTGCCGCTCAGTGACGACCTCCAGTTCGTTGACCCGAGCAACGAAGACATTCTCGATCTCGACGTGGCCCTCACCGAGCTGGCCGCTCTCGACGAGCGGAAGGCGGAGATGGTGCAGCTGTGCGCGTTTCTTGGCTGCGGCCGCCACGAAGCCGCCGACGTGCTGGGCATCTCGCTCACCACGGCGAAGCGCGACTTCCGGCTGGCGCGCGCCTGGCTGGCGCAACGGCTGCAGCGCGACGTGGTCGCCGAAGACTGAACGCCCCACCCTGATGTCCCCGGCGGGCGAGCGAGACGGGGCCTGCCGGCCGCCGCCTCGCGCATCGCCTCTTCCGCGTTAGGGCACCACGAGGGTGACCGTGTTCGACGCCGGGCTCGGACCCACGCTGTTCACCGCCACGAGCCGCAGCAGGTAGCTGCCGCTCGGCACACCGGGGAACGACGCGGACGCGCCCGAGAGCGGCACGTTGCCCAGCACGACGCCGCCCGCGGTCAGCGCGGTCAGCACGTACGACGTGGGCGCACCGCCACCACCCGGGCTCCACGACAAGCCCACCGTGCGACCGGACACCGTCGGCGGGTTGAGCGTGGGCGCGCCGGGGGCGGAGGCCCCAGCCACTGTGAACGCCACCTCGTTGGTAGCGGCGCTGGTGCCGCCGGCATTCTGTGCCAGCACGCGGGCGTAGAAGGTGCCGGGCGGAATGCCGGGGACGGCGACGGTCGTCGCGGCCGAAAGGGTCATCGATCCGGCGGGCACGGCGAAGCCTGGCGTGAAGCCAGCGACCAGTAGGTAGTTGCCTACGGGTCCGCCGGAGGAGGGCGCGTTCCACGTGAACGTGACGGTGCTCCCGGCCACGGCCGCTGCCAGATTCGTCGGCGCGCCCGGAGGGGGCGCCACTGTCGGCAGCGTCACCGCAACCCCCGGGGTCTCGGAGCCGGCACCAACGGCGTTGGTTGCCATGAGACTCAGCACGAACACGCCGTTTGGCGCGGTGGCGGAGAACGCCGTGACGTTGCCGAGCGGCAGCGTGCCCAGCACCGGACCACCGGCACTCGGGCGGGCCACGAGCGTGTAGCTGGTGGGGGTCCCGCCAGTGCCGGGCGGAGGCGGCGCCCACGCGAGCGATAGCGAATTGCCGCTGGCCGTGGCGGTGAAGTTAGCTGGAACGCCAGGCGTCGAGAAGCTGCCGCTCGCGAGCGCGAGGCGAGCCGCGTTCACGTTGATGAGGGGATAGCTCCGTCCCGTGCGGGCGTCGGTGATCGGAGTGCCGGTGCCGCGCAGCGCTGCCAGCACCGATGTGACCGAGGCCGTGGGCACGGCCTGCTTGAGAATCGCCCAGGCGCCGGCCACGTGCGGCGCGGCCATCGACGTGCCGGACTTCTCGACGTAGGTGCCGAAGAGACCGGCCGAGTCGATATCGCCGCCGGGCGCGAGCAGCGACAGGAAAGGCGCCTCATTGCTGAACGACGACACCGTAATGGGCGCGTACTTGGTGGTCGATCCGACGCTTACTGCTGACGAGATGCACCCGGGTGCGGACATCGAGTTGGTCCGCGACTCGTTGCCCGATGCGATGATCGTGGCGATGCCGATCGAACGCAGATTGTCGATGGCGGCCTTGGCGGCGACAAAGGCGGCATCGCATTGCGCCTGGCTGGCGTACTGGCCGCCGCCGAGGCTCATGTTGACCGAGGCGATGCGGTTCGCGTTGTTGGGTCCGGCCAGGGCGAACACGCGGTTCAAGCCCTTGATCCAGTCCACCGTGGAGGTGCCGACGCCACCGGACTGCGGGTCGTAGGAGAACACCTGCATGGGAATCAGCCACGCGCCCTTCGCGATGCCACTGGCAAGCGCCGCCCGGATCCCGATGGCGATGCCGGCGACGTGGGTGCCGTGGTCGCAGCCATTGATCAGGTAGCTGCAGGGCTGGGCGCTGCCGGCGGCGGTCGACTCCGTGACGCCGCCCGGGCACAACGACACACCGCTGCTCGAGTAACACGCTTCCGAGGTCGTCGCGCCAGCCATCATCGGATGGCCGATGTCGACGCCGGTGTCGAGCACGGCGACCGTCCAGCCGCTGCCGTCGTAGCCGGCCGTGTAGGCCGCCGGCGTGTTGATGAGGGGCCCGCTGGCGTAGAGCGACGGTTGCGAGATCGTCACTTCCTCGATGCTCGTCACGCCCGGCATCTGGCGGATGCGGTCGAGCGACTCGCGGGTCACGCGCGCGGGGAAGAACGGAATGAAGTCGAAGGCTGGCTCGATGATCACACCGGCCGCGGCGACCGACGTGCGGACCCTGTCGACGGCCGCCCGCATCTGTGCACGCTGCGTGCCGACGGCCGCGGGGCCGGAGAGCCGTCCTTCGGGTACAAACGTCGCATCGACACCGATGATGATGTGCACGACCTCGCCAGCAGCGGCGCGTTCGATGACGCGTGGTGACACGGTGATACGTGACTGGGTGGCCGGGGCTGCACTGCCGAAGGCAAGTGCGAGCAGACCGGCGACGACGAAGAACCGGGCGATCGACATGGGGAACCTCTTCCACTCAAGCGGAAACGGCGCCTCGCAGGGGTCATCGGACGCCGGGGCTCCAGCCGTCCTCGCGTACTTGGCCGGCCAGGCGTACCTCTCCCGGCCCGATCGCGCCGGGGTAGGCACTGGCGCAGGGTGTGGCCCCACCACCTCGTCCGTCCGGTAGACTGAGGCCGGATCTCATGAGCGCCCCGCCCGCACCGCAACGAGGCGACCGTTGGCAAACCGTCGAGGCGATCTTTCACGACCTCGCTGACCTCGAGGCCGGTCCCGCGCGCGACGCCGTTGTGCTCGCGCGGTGCGGCGGCGACCCGTCACTTGTGGCCGACGTGCAGGCCCTGCTCGCTGGCGACGCCTTTGCCGCTCGAGATGTCCCGCCACGCGACCCCCACCTGGGACTGCGGCTTGGCGCCTACCGGATCGAGGCCCTGATCGCCCGCGGAGGGATGGCCGCGGTCTACTCGGCATCTCGCGCCGACGACCAGTTCCAGCAGCGCGTCGCCATCAAGATCATGGACCTGCGCCTGTCAGACGCCGACCTCGTCGCGCGGTTCAAGGCCGAGCGCCAGCTCCTGGCCACGCTCGAGCATCCCGCGCTGACGCGACTGCTCGACGGTGGCGTGACCCCCGTGGGCGAGCCGTATCTGGTGATGGAGTTGGTGGACGGCGTGGCGCTGGATCAGCACTGCGACCGCGCGGGCCTCGACATTGCCGCGCGAGTGCGGCTGTTCACCGACGTGTGTGCTGGCGTGGCCTTCGCCCACGGGAAGCGCGTGGTACACCGCGACCTGAAGCCGTCGAACATTCTGGTCACGGCCGACGGCCACGTGAAGGTCGTGGACTTCGGCACGGCCACGCTGCTCGAACCCGATCGCCTCTCGACCGTGTCTCGGGCGCCACTCACGCCAGCCTACGCCAGTCCGGAACAGCTCACCGGACAACCCGTGGGCACGGCGAGCGATCAGTACAGCCTTGGCTTGGTGCTGTACGAACTGCTCACGGGCGCTCCGGCGTTCTCGGACCGAGGGTCGCTGATGGCGTCGATGGAGCGGGCGCTGGCGGGCACGCCGCCCACGACGCTTCCTGACGCCGTGACGGCCGCCGCCGCCTCCGCCAGGGCCACATCGCTCTCGCAACTGCGGACAGCCCTGCAAGGCGACCTCGAGGCCGTGGTCTCGACGGCGTTGTCACCGGCGCCCGCAGATCGCTACCCGTCGGTCGACGAGATGGCTGTCGATCTCCAGCGCTGGCTCGCTGGTGTAGCGGTGACGCGCGTCGGTCGGCAGCGAGCGACGGGGCGCGCGCGGACGTTGTCGGGGGTGGCCGCCGTCTTACTGAGTCTGGCGGTCGTCGCCCTCACGTGGCCCCTGCGGTATCCGGCCGCCGCCGCCAGCTTGCTCACCCTGTCTGAAGCGAGGGTCAGTATTG
Organism: Acidobacteriota bacterium; assembly: GCA_031376505.1. Classification (GTDB taxonomy): domain Bacteria; phylum Acidobacteriota; class Vicinamibacteria; order Vicinamibacterales; family UBA2999; genus CADEFD01. The sequence goes on along the minus strand of JANMDX010000203.1, from coordinate 47,430 downwards.
CCGTGCTGCCGGTCTCGAATCTCACAAGCGATCCAACCCTCGACGCGTTCATCGACGTATTGGCCGACGACATGGCTGAGGCGCTCACGCGAGCGACAGCGGTACGCGTGACGGCTCGCACCTCCACGTTGGCGTACCGCTCGACGCCGCGTGACATCCGCGCCGTGGGGGCGGCTCTTGGCGTGCAGCACGTCGTCGAGGGCACCGTGACCCGCAGCGCCACAGCGTTGACAGTGACCTTGCGAGCGACGCGCACCAGCGACGGGGCCGAGGTCTGGGCGAGCAGTGTCGATACGGTCGCCACTGACATGTTCGTGCTGGCGCAGCAGGCCGCGGTGGGTGTGCTCGGTGCCATAGACACCCGCGTCGACACCGCCGCCATTCAGTCGGACGTCACGTCTCCGCACGATGCGCGCGCCCGCGACGCGTATGCCCAGGGGCGTCACTTCACGCGGTTGGCGACGCCGGCTGGCTACGAAGCCGCGAAACGTGCGTTTGAGGAGTGCATCCGGATCGAGCCCGCGTTCGGGCGGTGCCATTCGGGCTGGGGTGTCGTGCGTTCGTACCTCCTCGCCGCGGCGGGCCCCGTCTCGGCGGGCGACCTCGGCGAAGCGGAGCGAGCCATGGAGCGCGCGGTCGAATTCGAACCTGGCAACGCCACGGCGCTCGCCAACCTCGGCGGCTTCGACATCCTCTACCGCTACGACTGGCCGGCGGCCCGCGCCAAGTACCTTCGCGCCGTCCAGATTTCGCCACGGCTGGCGCTCGAAGCCTATGCTGGAGGTCTAGCCCTGGTCGGTCGGCTGCGCGACGCCGAGGCGCTGTATCGCAAAGCGCTCGAGTGGGACCCACTGAGTTTGGCGCTGCACTTCAAGGTCGCTGGGGTCATCACGGCGCAAGGGCGATTCGACGACGCGCTGGCTCACTACCTGACCGTCGACTCGATCGCCCCGGGGCATCCCGCCACGCACTATGCACGCGTTCTGCTGTATGCGTGGAAAGGTGACGTCGACAAGGCGCAAGCATCGCTCGACGCCCTCCAGGCGGTGGCGAGTGGTTCGTACCTGGTCACAGCAGCCACGGTGATTCTGCTGGAGCACAGTGGGCGCCATGACGAGGCGTTGGCCGAGCTGCAAGCGAGGGAAGCCGAGATCGGGCCGCAGCAGCCGTACCTGCTGGGCGCGTGCTACGCGCAGTTGAAGCGGCCCAGGGACGCCGCCAAGTGGCTCGTCGTCGCGATCGAGCGCCACGACCCATCAGCCGCCGTTCTCGTGATGGACTGGGGACTGGAACCGATCCGGCGCGCACCCGAGTTCCGCACCGTCTGGCGAGCGGTTCCCAAGCTGACCGTTGAGGCCGTGTACCCCGGAGGCCGGGAAAGACTCTGAAACTTCGGCGCGATGTCGGTCTTCGCGATGTGCCGGACGCGACTGCGAGCGAACCGATCAGTCTCCACTGGGGCGGGTTTCGACGCCCCCAAGCGCGTGCTGGCAGCCTTCGAACGCGACGGGGTGCACGACGGCTTGGAGCCGCGGGCCGACAATCAACCATCTTGTGGCGACCGGGCGATCCCGCCGTCTCCCGGACGATGGTCGCGTCATGGGAGAGCGTCAAGCGCCGGCACACGCGACGCTTCATGCCGGGCGTGCATCGGTTTCTCGACACCGCTGCGCTCGACCCCTCGGCAGATGACCGTCCGCCGCACTCAGAATCGCCCGGGGGCGGGGCGTTCCCGCCCCTCCTGTGGCAAAGGCGCGCGATGGTCCGCTCCACGTCCCTACCCAGCAGCGCTAGGCTCGTGCACGACCTGTATCTGAAGATGCTGCGGCAGGAACGCGCGAGCTTCCCGAACCGTCGCGCCTTCTTCGGGTTTGCCGCTGGCGCGATGCGCCATATCCTGATCGATCATATTCGCGCCCAGACCTCCGAGAAGCGCGGCGCCCGGCGCGTGCGTGTGCCACTCAGCGACGACCTGCAGTTTGTCGATCCCAGCAACCACGACATCCTCGATCTGGATCAAGCCCTTACGGAACTGGCGGCGTTCGATGCGCGCAAGGCAGAACTGGTGCAGCTGTGCGCGTTTCTTGGATGCGGCCGCGCCGAGGCGGCCGAGCTGCTCGACATCTCGCTCGCCACCGCGAAGCGCGATTTCCGGATGGCGCGCGTGTGGCTGTCGCAGCGCATGCAGCGCGAGGTCGTTGTCGACGACTGACGCCCGCTGCTGCGACGGCACAGCCCCGGCTGTATCCTGCCGGGACTGTGTCGTCACACTGACGCTGTCCGCCGCGTTACGGCGTGATGCTGAAGACGCGGGCGCGGCGCGGCGTGCCGTTGACGAACCCAACCGCAACGGTTCTGCCGTCAGCGGAGAGCGCGAGACCTTCAGAACGTGACGCGCCCGTGTTGTTGGTGATGTTCGCGCCGGTCTGCACCCAGGCACCACCGACGAGGGAGTAGACCTTGGCGACACTCTGACTCGCGCCAGTGGCGGCGAAGCGCGTGCCGTCGTCCGAGAGCGCGAGCGTCTCGCCGAGGTTTTCGCCGTTGAGGCCGGTGGCGCCGAGCACGTCGCCGCCCACCTGCGTCCAGCTCGCACCAACCAGATCGAACACCCGCACCCGGCCGGCTGGACTGCCACCGCCGCTGACGCCGCCTGCACGGTCGTTGGGGGCGGACACAGCGATGCGTGAACCGTTCGCGGAGAGGGAGAGCCCATCGCCGAAGGTGTCCGAGATCTGCCCGCCCTGCAGAGTGTTGCCGACCTGCGTCCAGGCCCCAGCACTCAGGCGGAACACCTGCGCGGTGCCGGCGCGCGACGAGCCGGCAGCCGAGGGCGAACTGACCGCGATGGTCGTTCCGTCGGACGAGATGTCCACCGCATCGCCGAACTCATTGCCAGCCGTCAGCGTCACCCCGAGTTGGGTCCACGTCCCGCTGACGAGCTCGTAGACCTTGACGCGACCGGTCGTGCTGCCGCTGCCCGGTGCACCCGCGATGAGGCGGTTGCCGCTCGCCGACAGTGCCACGCTCCAGCCCAGTCCCCAGCCTGACCCGTCGCCATTCAGGTCCGCGCCCACCTGCGTCCAGGTCGTGCCGACGAGGTCGTAGACCCGCACATGACCTGAGTTGGTGCCACCGCCGTCGTTGCGATAGGCACCGACGGCGACGCGCGTGCCGGCGGCGTTGATGTCGACGCCAGTGCCGGCCACATCACCCGCGGCTTGGCCGACGATGTCCGCGCCGAGCTGCGTCCAGGTGCCGCCGCTGCGCTCGTAGACGCGCGTGGTGCCATTCGCCGTGGCATACGCGGAGACGACAATGCGACCGCCGTTTGCCGAGAGCGCCAGTTTGCTGCCGAAGGAGAGGTCGGGGCTCAGGATGTCGCTGCCGATCTGCTGGATCGGTCCCGTCGGGGCCGGCAGTGTGAGGGTGACCTGATTGGACACAGGACTTGCGCCCAGGCTGTTCACGGCCACGAGCTGCAGCAGATAGATGCCGTCCGGTACCCCGGGGAACGACGCTGACGTGCCGTTCAGCGGCACACTGCCCAGCACTGCGCCGCTCGCGGTGAGCGCGGTGAGCACATACGACGTGGGGGTGCCGCCGGCACCCGGCGTCCACGACAGACCCACGGTGCTGCCGGCAACGGTGGGCGCGTTGAGCGTGGGCGCGCCCGGCGCCGAAGGGCCGGCAACCGTCAGCGGCACCTCGTTGGTGGCGGCGCTGGTGCCGCCGGCGTTCTGCGCGAGCACGCGCACGTAGTAGGTACCGGGCGGAATGCCGGGAATGCCGGTGGTGGTGGAGGCCGGCAGTGGCAGCGACCCGAGCGGCACGGCAAAGCCTGGGGTGAGGCCGGCGATCAGCAGGTAGTTGCTCACGGCGCCGCCCGACGACGGGGCGGTCCACGAGAAGGTGGCGGTATTGCCGAGCACGCTGGCGACGAGGTTGGTCGGCGCGCCCGGTGGCGCGGGCAGCGTAGGCAGCGTGACGGTGACCGCGGCGGACTCGGGTCCGGTGCCCGCTGCGTTGGTCGCGACGAGGCTGACCACGAACACGCCGTTGGGTCCAACCCCGGCAAACGACGTGACGTTGCCGAGGGGCAGCGTGCCCAGCACGGCGCCGCCCGCGGTGGCGCGGGCGACCAGCGTGTAGCTCGTGGGGACGCCGCCTGAGGCGGGGGCGCCCCAGGTGAGGCTCAGGTTGTTGCCGTTGACGGTGGCTTGCAGGTTCGTGGGCGCGCCAGGGGCGCTTTGCACCGCGGCCATCGTGGCACTGCATAAGGTCAAGATGAGGGCCAGCGCTGTGCCTGTCTGTGTTCGCTTCAACGTCATCGTCTCTCCTCCAAAGTCGCGGTTCGATCGGCTCATCTGAACAAACGGGAACGGGCGCCGGATGGGCTCACGGCCCCCCTCTGGCCGGAAACCGCGTTCGGTGGCACACTGGGCTCATGCACACCAAAGCCATGGTTCTTGCCCTGGCCGCCTTGGCCTCGACCGGATTCGGGCTGGCCGCTCAGGCGCCTAAGCCCGCCGCGTCGGCCGCGTCCAAGGTGGTCGTTTACAAGTCACCCACTTGAGGGTGCTGCGGCGCCTGGATTGACCATCTCCGGGCGGCAGGCTTCCAGGTGGAAGCCCACGATGTGACCGACGCGAAGCTGAACGCGGTAAGGGCGGAAGCGGGCGTGAGCGACGAACTGAGTTCGTGCCACACGGCCAAAGTGGACGGCTACACGGTGGAAGGCCATGTGCCGGCCGCCGACGTGCAGAAGATGCTGAAGGAGCGGCCCAAGATCACCGGCATCGCCGTGCCGGGCATGCCGGCGGGGTCGCCTGGCATGGAGGGCGGCACCAAGCAGCCCTACGACACGGTGGCCTTCACCAAGGGCGGCGCCAAGACGGTCTACGCGGCGCACCGCTAGACGCGTCCAGGGCGCCGGCCCACGGGGACGCATCGCTTCATCGCCATACGGATGGGTGCTACGATATGGTCACCCATATGAAGACCACCGTCGAGATCTCAGACGCGTTGCTCGACCAGGCGCGCAAGGTGGCCGACCGGCGCGGCGTCACGCTGCGCACGCTCATCGAAGAGGGCCTGCGCGTGGCGGTGAAGTCAGGGGCCGCGCGGTCTGCGTTTCGGCTTCGCGATGCCTCGTTTGCCGGGCAAGGACTGGACCCAGCGTTCGAGCACGCCGATTGGCATCAGATCCGTGACGCGGCCTACAAGGGACGCGGCGCGTGATTGCGGTTGACACCAACATCGCCGTCTACGCGCACCGCGTCGACTCGCCGTGGCATCAAGCCGCGTCGGCTCGGCTGCGCGAGCTGGCCGAGGGTAGCGCCACGTGGGCGCTTCCCTGGCCGTGTCTTCACGAGTTCCTCGCCGTCGTGACCCATCCGCGCATCTACCGGCCGCCAACGCCCGTCGCCGGTGCGCTGGCGCAGGTGGAGGCCTGGCTCGAATCGCCCTCGCTGGTGCTGCTCGGCGAGGCCGATGGTCATTGGGCGGCGCTGAAAACGTTGGCTCTGGCCGGCAAGATCGACGGCCCGCAGTTTCACGACGCGCGGGTCGCCGCGATCTGCGCGTCGCACGGTGTGCGCCAGTTGTGGACGGCCGACCGCGACTTCAGCCGGTTCCCCGGGCTGCGCGTGGTCAACCCGCTCGTGCGCTGAAGAGGGTCTGCCGCGCGCTGTGGCAACACCATCCCTGGCGTTTCGGTTCTTGACGTCTACCTGTGCGCATCATAGCATCAATATATGCGCACTACGATGACTCTCGACCAGGACGTCGCCGCTCGACTGGCGCAGGTGGCCAAGAAGCGGCGCCAACCACTGAAGGTCGTCGTGAACGCCGCGCTTCGAGCCGGGTTGGCCGAACTCGATCGCCCCGACGTCGTCAGACCCCAGTTCCGTACGACCGGCTTCGCCCTTGGGCCCAGCCTGGTCGGCAGCCTGGATGACGTGGAGGGTGTGCTGGCGCGCGTTGAGGGCGAGCCCCATCGATGATTCTGGTCGATGCCAATCTGTTGCTCTATGCGGCCAACCATGATGCCCCCGAACATCAGGATGCCCGGGTCTGGCTCGATGCCAAGCTCTCGTCGACGGCGCGCGTTGGCTTGCCTTGGCCGTCGCTGCTCGCGTTTGTAAGGCTCTCCACCAACCCGCTGGTGATTCGGAATGCCGTGTCGATGACGGCAGCGTGGGCACAGGTCGGGGAATGGCTGAGTGCCGACTGTGCGTGGGTGCCCTCGCCGACCGACCGCCACGGTGCTCTCCTGGAGCAGTTCTTCCAAGCGAGCTGGATGACCTCGCGCCTCGTGCCCGATGCGCATCTGGCGGCCCTCGCCATCGAGCACGGGCTGACGCTGTGCTCCTGTGATGGTGATTTCGCGAGGTTTCCGGGCTTGACCTGGGAGAATCCCCTGGCGGCCCGGCGCTGACGTCCCGCGGTCAGCGCGGCGCCCAAGCGTCTACGGCACACCGAACCTAACGGTGTTCGACCCGGCACTCGGGCCCACGCTGTGGCCGGCAAGATCCGCGGCCCGCAGTGTCACGACGCACGGGTCGCCGCGATGTGCGCGACAAACCCAGTCCCTGGCGGTGAGTCCCGGACGCCGGTGCGACAGTCTCACTTTGCGGCGCAATCAGGACTCGCGCCGCCGTTCTTCCGCAGGAAGTCCACGTAGTAGGCGGCGTAGTCGGTCGCCTCGCGCCGCTCCGCCTTGGTCGTGACGAACGCCCTGACGTCGTGCGTCCAGCCCGCGGCACACTCCTTCGGCGCCATGTCGCTGCCGACGCACGCGCGGAATGCGCCGAACGCCTGGCGATACGCGTCAAACTGCGCGCGTGTCATCGGCGCGCCGTGCCCGGGCACTGCCAGCGTGAAGGGCGTCGCCCATACGTCGTCGAGCGCCGCTTCCCATTGCGCGGGGCAGGCGGTCTCGAAGAACGGCGCCGGCAGCGTCACGAGATCGCCCAGCACGGCGACGCCCGTCTGCTCATCGAAGACCCAGAGGTCGGCGGCGGTCACCGCGTCTTTCGTCACGCGCACATCCAGCCGGCGGCCCGCAATGGCCATGGGTCCCGACCGATCAACGGCTACGTCGGGACCAAGCGCGTTGGCAGCCTTCATGGTCGCGATGAAGATCTCCCGCTCCTCGCGTCTCACGGCTGGGGTGCTCGCATCCACCGGGCTCTCGATCGCGGCGGCAAGACTGCGCGCCAGGAACCCACCGGGCCCGGTCGCCTGACTCACTGCGGTGGTCGTGTAGATGCGGGCCGCGGGATGCGCGGCCTTCACGCGTCCGTTGCCGCTCGAGTGATCCAGGTGCCAATGCGTGTTGATGATGGCCACGATCGGGAGCCTTCGCGCCGCGGCGAACGCCAGAATGCCGTCGCTGTGCCAGGCATGGCGGCCGGTGTCGACGACGACGAGTCCAGCTGGTCCGACGAGCACGATCGTGTTGCCGTCAGGCCCGCGCTCCGCCAGCATGGCGCCCTCCACGAGGAACGTGTCAGGCGCAACTTCCCGAACGCGTGGCGGCTGCGGCTCCAGCGCGCGCGGCGCCACTGGTTGCGGCTGCGGCTTCAGCGCGCGCGGCGCCACTGGCTGCGGCAGCGCGCTTGCGGCGAGCACCGCGAGCAAGAGAGTGGTCCGGACCATCTGGCCAGGGTAGCAGCGCCGGAGGTTCGCGGGGGACCACAGCGCGGTTTCCGCGGGGACCAGTGCGGGGACCGGCATCAGTCAGACAGTCAGACAGTCAGACTCGCGCCCGCCGGATTGCCGAGGCCGCTATCACTCAGGCGCGGGCCAGGTCATACCGGTGGCCTGCTCGATCGTGCGACGCAGGGTGTCGGCTCCTCGCTGCGTGTGCGGGAACGCGAATTCACGCGTGGGCGAGAGCACGCAGTAGTAGACCAGGTGCAGTCCGCGCACCCGTACGTAGCGCAGCGTCAGTGCCGACACGTCCCGCCACGGAATCGTGTGTTCACTGAGCAGGAGCCGGCTGTGCAACCCGGCGCCATCGACGCGCTGGCGCATGCGCGTGGCGAACCAGTTCCCGAACACAAACGTGACCGCGACGATCGCGCCAGTGATCGACAGCCCCAGATAGATGGCCGCCTCGTCCTCGGCGGCGCGTGCACTGACCAACGCCAGCATCACCGCCAGGGCGCCGAGCACCGTGCTGGCGATCGAGAGTCCGCGGCTTGGCGTGCCGCCGAAGTACACCGCGGGCGCCACCGCCACCAGCGGGCCCGACGCCAGGTGCGGCTGCGGCACGCCGCCCTTCAGCACCCGCCGTCCGGGCAGCACCGGGCGCAGTATCAGCCATCCGACCAGCGACAACCCGCAAATCCAGGCGATCTGTTCAGTCATCAACGCTTGACCGGTTGCCGCATCACGCGTTCACGAAGGTCGTGACGCGCCGTCGCTGGCGATCGCGCATCGCGCATTCGCGCAGTTCGTCCGACATCTCGGCCAAGCCCGGCACGCCAGTGACAAACGCCGTTGGCAGGTCGGGATCAGAGGAGCGCAGGTGCAGCGTGGCATGGCCCAGCAGCCTCATGCCGAGCGGCCGATGCAGGTCGAAGTCGTCCAGGCGGTAGAGGTCCACGCTCTGCTCGATCGTGGAAAACAGCCCGCGTACGATCTGCACACGCTGCGTCGTCATGGTGTAGGTGACCGCTCGACTCTGAATCCAGAAGTAGATGTAGCCGAGGCCCAGCGTCAAGACCGTGATGACCCACTGGCCCACGCTGTAGAGCGCCACGGGATGTCCGGCAAAGAGCGTGCGTTCGACCGCCGCTTCCTGTTCGACCCGGTAGACGTTCAGGTCGGTGTTGCAGAACCGGCACTTGAGCGCCGCGGCCTTGATCGTCTCGGCACAGACCGGGCAGGCCTTCGTTTCGTCGGTCATGGGGCGTGTCCTTCGGCGAGGCTCACCATCGCAGCCGGAGCGAGATGGTGACGAAACGATGGCTCTCGTCGGCGATCGTGCGGTTGAAGGTTCGGCCCGCGGCCGCGCTGTCGGCCACAAGGGACGCCGCAAGCTGCGGCGGGACATTGTCATAGTAGTGGTTCAGCGTGGCCACCAGATCGACGTTCTCCATGCCGGTCTGGTCCTGGCGGATCGACCACACCATCTCGGTGAACAGGTCGCGGCGGTAGTCGAGCCGGCGCCGCCCGTCGGGTGGAGTCACCCATCGGGGGCCTTCAAGCGGCAGTTTGTAGTAGCTGAGCACCGAAATCTGCACATCGCGCGTGGGTCGCAAGCGGACCGTGGGCCGCACGCTCAGGCGATAGCGGTGCGTACCGGGCAGCGATACCTTGACCCGGGTGGGCGTGACGTCGGGGCGCGCGTCGACCGGGGTGCTCAGCAGGTCGAGTTCGGCGCGTTCGACCTCGGCGAACATGCCCGTGGCCAGCCCAAGGAAGAGCCGCGACTGCCGTTCGCGAAACGACTGCCGCAAGTAGCGCAGCGACGTGGCGAGACGGCGATCGTCGTCGGGCGACAGGTTGGGCTGAGCGAGCCGCGCGTCGCTTGGCCGTGTTGCCAGGGCCCGGGCCACGTTGCCGAGCTGCGACTCGACGGCATCGAAGTGCGCCGCGGTGGTCTGCCATGGACCGGTCCTGCCCAGATAGAGACCGGTGCGCGCGCCGAAGCCTACTTCGTAACGCTGTTGGATGCTGAGGAAGTTGTCGGCGAAGCGTTCCGCGAACGCGAAGAACTCGACGTGGTTGTTGGCCTGATAGTCGTACGAAATCTGCAGGTTGGTCACGTCCTCCTGCACGTCGCCGTCGCGCAGCAGTAGCGACAGCCGGTTGACCACGGTGATCTCGGACGGGAACGCGCCGCGTGCCAGCGCGATGCCGGTGTTCACCCGAAAGAGCGATCGGGAGTCGGTTTCGTCCCCGGTCATTCCAAACGTGATGTCGGCCCGCAGCGAGCGCTGCCGGTCTTCCTCGGCACGCACGAACGTCAGGCCGCTCCAGAACGAGTCTGGCAGTTCCACGAGCGCGCTGGCCCGCAGCGATAGCAGCGTGCGTTCGGCGCTCGCCACGGGTTGGGCGACGGCGCCGCCCGCACTCGCCAGCGCGACAAGCGTCGCCAGGGCGAACGTCCGACAATGGGAGAGTCGCATTGACGGAGGTCCCTACCGTCCCGGTGTAAAGCGGTTGCGCACGTCCTTGAGGGTGTTCTCCAGATCTTTCGCCAGGCTCCCGCGGATCTCTTCACGCATCTTGCTGGCCATGTCCTTCACGCTGCCTTCGACCGGCTTGGCCACGAGGGCCGGCCGAGTCACGCGGAACGCCCCCGACGCTTCGAGGTTGCCCAGAATCCACGATGTCGTGGCGGCGCGAGACAGCTGGAAGGTATCGAAGGTCATGTGGAAGTAGCCCTGGTTGCCCCACTGCACGCCCCAGCTGTTGCGCACGATGAAGGTCCGCGGCGCCTCGTCGTAGCCCACGAGCAGCATCGCGTGGCCGCCCTTCTGCTCCGCCTCGGCCAGTTCGGCGGCGTCGGGCGTGGGCATGACGCCCGTGCGCCCGGCCTCTTCGAAGCAGCGCTGCGGCAGGCTCGTGCCAAACACCACGGGCTGCTGGCGTGCGAGCGCGCCTTTCACGTGTTCGAGCCCCTCGACCTTGGCGTATTCCCGCGGCGTGGTGCCGAGCGCCTCCTGGAACACGTTGGGATCGGGCGTCTTCATGACGAGCGCGGGATCGTACGGCCACGAGCGCTCTGGCGGCGTGCCGAAGGCGAGCAGCGCCGCCATGCACTGGGCAATCGAGGCGCCGCAGTCTTCCTGGTCCCGCGCGCTCATGCGGCGCGAGTTGTAGTACACGAACAGCCGGCTCAGATCGCCGGCCGGCTTGCCGTCTTTCCGGCGCTGGAACTCGAGCGCGCCCACGGCCGCATTCGCCGTGCAACTGCCGATCTGCCCCTGGTCTTCGACGGGCGTGCAGTCGCCGCGCAGATCCACCGCGCGCGGCAGCCCGGCCAGGTTGGGCACCGCGCGGAAGTCTTTCGGCGAGTCGACCGCCGCCAGGCAGCCGTCGAGCCGACGGCCTTTTGCAGCGCCAGGGGCGCCGAAGTGGGTGTAGACGGCCTGGCCGCACTTGGGACAATGACCGCCCGTGGGTGGGAGTTGGTTGCCGCAGTTGTAGCACTTCATCCGTAGTTCTCCTGAAGCCGGCGCCACTGCACCCGAGCAATGGGGGCGCTAGTGTGGCGCGTGGTTGACAAACAGCGTCTCTGACCCGTTCGCGTATTGCAGGTGGAAGCCAGTACCGGTGTCGACGAGCCGGCCATCGCGCGTTTGGAAGATGAGATTGTTGGCGTTGTCCCAGACCGAGAACGCCGCGTTCCAGTCGTTGTCGAAGATCCCCTCGATGCGCTGCCCGCCATTTCCAGGGCCGCCAAAGCTCCGTCCGCGGAAGCCCACGTTGAACGCGAGTCCGGTCCGATGCACCCATTGCCCAGCGATGTTCGGCAGCGCGCGCACGCTGGGCCGAGGTGGAGGTTCCGGTTCGGGACTCGGACCAGGACCTGGTATTGGTGCCGGAGGGTAGGGCTGTGGGTTGGGCGGCGGATCCGGATTGATGACACTCGCAATAACGCCGAGCACAATCACGCCGCCCACGACGCCGGCTTTGGCCTTCGCCGAGAGGTGCGACCACCAGTTCCCCTCGCGCTCGCGCGGGGGGAACGGCGGATCCGGTACCGGCTCGGGCCTTGGATCTGGATCCGGTTGCGGTACTGGCTCAGGACGTGGCGCGGCGTTCTCGAGGACGGCGTCGAGCTTGGCGGTGTAGTCGGCGGCCGATCCGAAACGGTTCCGTGCCATCGCGGTCAGGCCCTGGTCGATGAGCGCATCGAGCGCCTGCGGGATCTCGGGTCGCAGCCTGCTGATCGGCTCTCGCGGCGCCTGTGGCACCACTCCGACCAGCAATTCGTACAACATCACGGTGATCGAATAGAAGTCAGCCGTGGGTCCAGCCACCTCGGCCGATGTCTGCTGTTCCGGTGCCATGTAGTGCCGCGTGCCGGCGGGACCGGAAGCCCTGCCGGTCGAGAGCGGCCCGCTGATGGCGCGGGCGATTCCGAAGTCGAGCAACTTCAGATCGAACACGCCACCGGCGGGGTCGGTCACAAGCAGCACGTTCTCGGGCTTCAGGTCGCGATGCACGACGTTCATGCGGTGCGCCTCGCCGAGTCCGGCCAGCATGGCCTTCACGAGGCCGATCGCCGTGGCCAGCGGCACGAGGGCGCCGTCGCGGGTCTGTTTGACGAGCCACGACCGCAGTGAGCCGCCCTTGACATGTTCCATCGTGAAGTACGGCTGGCCCTCCCACTGCGCCACGTCGAAGACCGCGACGATGTTGGGATGGCGGATCTGGCGGGCCGTGACACCTTCGGCCATCAGCCGCTTCACGGCCTCCTCGGCCACCAGGTCCGGGTGGATGAGCTTCAGCACGACCTCGTCGCCCGTGTTCGTATCGCGCGTCAGATACACGACGCCCATGCCGCCTTCGCCGATCTTGCTCAGCACCTCGTAGCGGTTCGCGAAGATCGAGCCGTTTGCAAGCACCGACGAGGGCTTGTCACGCATGGGATTCACGGTGTCGAGGCCGCTGAACGTGCCGCCCGGACGAGCGGAGCGCGGCGGTGTGGCCGGCCCCGTGGCCCCAGCCTTGGCGCCGCACTTGGGACAGAAGTCAGCCGCGGGCGGAACGGTGGTGTGGCAGCTAGTGCAGGTCATAGTCGTGCTTCCGGAGCTGGCGGGGATGCATGCGGGTGATCACGCGGGGCTCGCCGGGGTGCGTCGCACGTCGATGCGGTCCACCGATCCGATCGACGTACTGAATTCGATCTGCAGACTGAGCTTGTCGGGCCGGCCGGCAATGGGCACGATGCGATCGCCAGCGGCCAACGGCACGAGCTCGCCGGCCGTCAGGGTCTGCTCGTTCACTTGCAGCCCCCGGGTCGTTCGCGCCAGCAGGCACACGCGGTCGTTTACCACGACGAGGTCGAAGTGATGGCGCGAGATGGCCATCGTGGCGGGTTCGTCGACCGCTCCGGTTCGCGGGTCGTAGGCGCGCAGGCACACGTCGTTTGATACGGCGTCGGCTCCTGCACTCGGCGCGCGGGAATTACGACCAAAGGCCAAGGTGCCTCGCGCGGCCAGCGTGCTGCCATCAGACGGGCGCTCGGCATTGCGGAAGCCGTGGAACGCGAATGTCACGTTGCGCGCCGCGCGAAGCCGGGCGTCGCGGTAGCCGCGCAGGCCCTGCTCGAGCTCGTACTTCTCGGCCCGATCGAGCGGCAGCGGCATGCGGTCGCGCAGGGCCTGGCCAGCGCCCTCGTCACCGAAGTCGACCTTGACCGGCGCGTTGACCGCGCCTCCGGTGCCCACGCCGCCGCCGTGCGCAGAGGCGGCTTCGACGTGGATGTTCTGCTGGAACGAGAGCGACCGCTGGCTCGACACGCGAATCGTCGTGCCGGCGGCAAACGCGTACTCCTCCTCCACGCCGCGATGCCGCGACGCCACGACGAGGACAATGTGCAGGGCGTACGTGCCGCCGGCCTCGAGCGGCGGCGTGTCGACGGTGAATCGACGCTCGGCGCCGGCGTCGATCTGTTCCCAGGTGAGCGCAATCGGCTCAACATGACTGCCGTCGAGCCGGGCGACGCGCTTCACCCAGATCGGCCGCTGCGCCACCGACGCGTTTCGCAGGATAAACGGCACGGCGAGCCGCTCACCGGCCTTCGACTGCACGATGGCACCGGCGTCGATCATCACGACCGGGGCTACGCACGCCGGGCACGGTCCCGTGGCTGGCACCAGGCTGCCGCAGTCGGCAAAGGCCATGCACCGCACCAGTGGATGCCGGCACTCGGGGCAGAACGACACGCCGGGATCTGCGGCGTGCTTCTGACAGCACGAACCGTAAGGGCGCCAGTCCATGGCGTTACTGCCGCATCGGCCGGCCACACTTCCGGCAGAAGCGATCCGACTCCGGGATCACGTTGTGGCAGCCGGGACACTCGACCGTGCCGAGCCCGCCGTCGACCTCGTGCCCATGGACGTGCATTCCGCCGCCGGCGGCCGCCATGCCCACGCCGTGCGCGACGCCCACGGTGCCCGTCATGCCCGAGTCGAAGAAGTGCCGGGCCTGGGCTTCCGAGGACACCTGCGCCTCCTTGGCCTGTTGCACCATCTCGCGCATGAGCGCCATCTTGTCGGCGTCGCCAGCCGCACGTGCCCGTTCAACGAGCACGTTGGCCACTTCTGGCGAGAAGCCCGCCGTCACGGCCAGCGTCTGGGCCTCCGACAGGTCCTTGGCCATCTGCATCTTGGCCAGCTCGGCGTCGGCCTTCTGTTTCTGTTCCTCGATCTTCCATGTCTGGGCGGCGCTGCCGCGCAGAATTTCGTTCTCGATGTGCCCTTTTTCGCCCGCCAGCTCGACGGCCTGCATCGCCCCCAGCGCGCCAATCTGCGCTTGTCGGGCGATCTCGGCCAGCTCTTGGCCTTGCAGCTGTTCGAGCTTCTGCAGGGCGAGCCGCTGGCGCGTGTCGGCGTCGTCGATCTCGCGCTCGACTCCCCGCAGCTCGGAGCGAATGCGGGTCACCGTGACCTGGTGCTTGGCCTCGCGCACCGACAGGTCCATCTCGACGTCGCGCTGCTGGCCGCCGGTACGCGCCATTTCGATCGCGTGCCGCGCTTGTTCGAGCTGCGCGTTGAAGCCCTCGACCCGTTCCTCGCGGTTCTTGTCAAGCTGGTGCTGGATCTCCTTCATCTCCAGCACACGCTTGCCGGTGTCGCGGGCGTCGATGAAGGCCAACTCGCTGCCGAGAATCATCCGGCGCAGCTCGTCGTCGGTCGCAGTCTTCACCTTCTCGACGTCGAGCGCGGTCTTCAGCTGCACGACGCTCGACTCGGCCTCGCGCGCAATCGAGCGGTTGAGGATGGCGAACTCGCGTTCGAGGGTCTCCTGCTCGCGCTCCTGCTGGCGCTTCAGGATCTGGGCCTGTTCCTCGTCATTGGTGCCGAAGTCGACCGTGACCGCTCGCACGAGCAGGCCCACGTCGCCGGCGATGCGTTCCACTTCCGCCATCGCGTCGGCCTGCAGCTTGTCCTGCAAGCCGGTGTTGCCTCGCAGCTCGAGCGCGTCCACACGCTTCACGGCCGCGTTCACCACGCGCACGCCCAGGTGCGGCTCCAGGCGCGTGAGCACCCCGGCCTTGGTCACCGCGGCGTGATTCTTCATCAGGCCGAGCACATTCGCCGGCCGCTCGGGATTCACCTGGAGCTCGACCGTGAGCTCGCACAGGATCTCGACGTTGTCTTTGGTGAGCGCCGCGATTGTCTTGGCCACCGGGAAGGGCTTGAGGTCGGCCAGCAGCAGACGAATCGCGTGCTCGCCGCCGACGGCGTCCTTAATGGTGCGCCACACGCCGCCGACGGCGAAGTGGCCGCCGGGCGCCGCCTGGGCGATCTGCCCGTCCTTGATGAGCATCGCCAGCAGATCAGGACCGATGGCGACCCGCTGTTCCAGCAGGCCCTTGAATTCGTCGAGGCGGACGTACTCGCCGAGCAGCGCGTCGTCCGAGAGGGTGATGTGCGTCGTGGCCATGGGGGGACTCTGCCTACTTGGCGTCGAGTGTCTTCTTCGACGACTTCACGAAGACGACGATTTGCGTGCCGATCACCGCCAGTGCGACGGTCGCACCGACCTTGTGCTGACTCATGAGCTCGAGGAACTGGTCCATCGACCCCACCCGTTGAAGGCCGGCCTCGATCGCGTCCACTCTCGTGACCGTGCCGAACGCCGTGACCAGCAGCGTCAGCAGCGCCGCGGCGAGCGCGCCGAACTTGGCGAACATCGAGGCCGTCTCCGCGGGCGACCCGTCGGCAGCCCCGGCCACCTCGCGCGCCCGCAACGCGTCGTCGTAGGTCTTGCCGCGGGCCATGGCGGCCCGCCGCTTGGCCGCGTCCACATCCAGGAAGTCGGGTGTGATGGGCCGTGACCGGCCGGAATCCGCGTGCGTCAGGTTGTAGGTCCGGCGATGGAAGTAGCCGACCACAGTGCTAATGACCCACACGGCCGTGAAGGCCACCAGACCCCACGTGAGCCAGGTCAGGATGGCGTCGGTTTGTTCTGGTGTCAGTTCCATGACGGTCCTTGCTGAGTGCCGATGAGTGCAGCATCCACGGCGCTCGCTGCTCTACAAGCGAAAAATCTGCCGAACGGGGGCCAGGGCTCCCTCAAGCTCATGGGCTGAAGCGGCAATATCCCAGTCGACCTGACCATGTCGTTCACGGCCGGCCGGCGGCAGCCCGGGTGCGCCGAACGGGGGTTTCGGGGCCCGGTTCGTGCTCAGTGCGAAGAGCGATGAGGCGCTATAGTGGCCGTAGGCGGGCTTCTCTGGGGGGTGTCATGAGGTCGAGCATCGAGCCGGTGTGGCTACTGACGTCCGTGGTGGTTGCCTCGGTGTTCGCAGGCGGCGTCTCTCTGTCCGGCCAGTCGCTCGGCCGCCTCGCCACTGAGGAAGCGGCCCGTCGCAAGGCCCTCGCTTCGCCTGCCAGGGTCATCACGGAGGACGACCTTGGAACCGCGGCCGCGCCGCCGTCGGCTGCCGCGCCGTCCGCCTCGTCCACGTCTGATCCGGCCGACGCCGCCCCGGTCAAGCGCCGGGCAGTGGCCGCGGCAAAGTTCACAGGCGGCGCGCTGCCGCAGATTCCTATTCAGGCCGTGAGTGCCGGGGAAGTCGTGCTCGAAGTGTCGGTCAGCAAAGCGGGTCGCGTCACCGCCGTGAAGCCGCTGCGTCACACGGCGCCCTTCACCGACGCAGTGGCTGCGGCCGTGCGCACGTGGACCTTTGCTCCGGCCCAAGACGCACCGGTGACGGCTCCTGGCGTGCCGCCTGATCCTTCGGCCCGAACGCCGATGAACTCCACCGTGCTCGTGGTGGCCGTGTTTCGTCCCCCGGCCCTCTTTTCCGGCACGCTTGGCGAGCCCCCGAAGACCGTGGCCAAGCCGTCGGGCGCGGCGCCCGTTCTCGCCGGCTCGCTCGTGATGCCGGCGTATCCGCCGAGGGCGCTCTACGACGGCGTGGTGCTGCTCGAGCTTGACGTTGCGGCGCACGGCGGCGTGAGCGGCATCGGCGTCGTGCGACGTTCCGCCGCGTTCGACCAGGCGGCCATCGAGGCGGCCAGCGCGCTCGCGTTCGTGCCAGCGCGTGTGCACGGCCAGCCGACACCCGCGTTCGTGTACGTGGTCGCCGCGTTCCGCCAGCCGATCACGTAGGCACCGGACGACCACGCCGTGCCTTCCGCCGTGCCGATGGCCCCTTCACGCTTCGCCGGCCTGGTTGGCGGCCTGCTGGTCGCCACGGCTCTCGTGCGGGCCGCCCAGGTGGCTCCGCAGGCACCTGCGACGGCCACCCCGGGCCGCGCCGCCGACCACGTCATCGTCATTTCGATCGACGGGTTCCGGCCGGCGATGTATCTCGACTCCGCCCGCGAGGGCGTCGTCGTCCCCAATCTCCAGGCCCTGCGAGCGGCCGGTTCGGCCGCCGATGGCGTGCAGGTGAGCCACCCATCGCTCACCTACACCTCCCACACGTCGCTGGCTACCGGCGTGGCTCCGGCGCGGCACGGCATCGTCAGCAACACCAGATTCGACCCGCCCGCCGGCTCGCCGCGCTGGTACTACGAAGTGAGCGCCATGAAGGTGCCGGCCATCTGGGACCGCGCGAAAGCGCAGGGGCTGAAGACCGCCGGCGCGTCGTGGCCCGTCACGGTCGGCGCGGCCATCGATGTGCTCTTCCCTGAATCGAACCAGGCGCCGCCAGGTTCCACGTGGCTGGCGCGCGCGCGGGCGGAGTCGACGCCGGGCCTCGTGGATGCGGTCGTGAAGGAACTCGGCGGGTACGGCGAGGACGACAACCGCAACGCCGTGCAGCGCGATCGCTTCACCGCGGCCATGGCGGCGCACATCATTCGCGTCGAACGTCCGAACCTGCTGCTGATCCACTTGATGGAGACCGATACGGCCCAGCATGCCGCTGGACCTGGCACGTCTGCGGCTCGCGACGCCATCCAGCACATCGACGCGCACGTCGGCGCGATCGTACGCGCCGTGGACGACGCCGGCATTCGGGCGCGCACGGCCTTCATCGTCACCGGCGACCACGGGTTCTCGCGCGTCCACTCGTTGATTCAGCCCAACGTGATCCTCCGCGACGGCGGCTGGCTGACGACGGATGCCCGGGGCCGCGTCGCCACATGGCAGGCCGCGGCGCACGCCTCGGCCATCCGTTTGAAGGATCCGAACGACTACGTGCTCGGAGCGGCGGTCGAACGGGCGTTCCGCGCTGCGGCCGCGGGGAAGTACCGCGGCATCTTCCGCGTCGTGTCTCGCGCGGACCTCGACGCGCTCGGCGCGTATCCGGAAGCCGCGTTCTTCATCGAGCCGGCCGAGGGCTACTACGTGACCGACGGCGTGGTGAACGACGCCGTGCTCGTCGGCACCACGCGCTTCGGTGCCCACGGCACCCTGCCGACCGAAGTGCGCATGCACACGGGCTTCATCGCGGCCGGCGCGGGTGTGCGCGCGGGCGTGCCGCTGCCGCTGCTGCGCCAGATCGACATCGCGCCCACCATCGCGCGGCTGCTGGGGTTCGAGATGCCCGACGTGGACGGTGTGCCGATCGTCGGCGTGCTGAAGTAGGCGAGCCGCGCGCTGACCGCCGGGCGCAGGTGTGGCCTCGCCTAGTGGCCGTACGCCGTTTCGGTGTCGAGCACCTGCAACGTGTGCTCATAGAGGGCGTCTGCTTCCTCGGCGTTGTTGGCAATGGCCGTGACGCCGAGCTTGCCGAATTCAGACACCGCGCCAATCAGATGAAACAGCACGCCGCTCTCGGTGCGATGACTGTAGTGCAGCCGGTTGTCGGTCACGATGTCGATGACGTCGTCGGGGCCGAGCGTGCGATAGCGATCCGACCGGAGATTGTCGGTCGCGCGGTAGAACTTCGGACGTCCGCCAATCGACAAGAACTGCCCGGTCGCCGGGTCGAGATGCCCACCGGTCAGAAAACTCAACGCCAGGAACGGATGGGTGGTGCCGAGTAGACGCAGGTTGATCTCGAGGGCCGACAGCGCCCACGGATCGCCGGGGTGTTGGCGTGCAGCGAGAAAGTCCACGCCGAAGCGCGAGACGACGCCTTTGGCCGCCAGCACCTCGCCAATGCGACAGGCCATCTCGGAGATCGCGAGCCGGTAGTCGTCGCGCGCGGGGAAGCGGCAGCCCAGGTAGGTCTGCCCGTGCGGCCCGCCCAGGATCTGGTCGTGCGTGGAAATCGGCAGCACCTCGCCGCGCGGGCTGGTGCGCAGCTGCACCGAGGGCGAGTGCTTCTCGGCGGCCTCCACGTACTCTTCGACCACCCCGCCCATGCGGTGGAGCTCTTCGAAGTACGTGGATCGCGAACCCGCCGAGGCCGGCACCGCAAGTGCCGCGAGTGCTGCCGAGATGTCGCCGCGTGGCTCCACCGGATAGTCGACGACGGCGTTGCCCTCGCCGGAAAAGCTGTCGTTCAGCTTGACGATCGCCCGGCGAATGCCCGGCCGGCTTTGCCGCAGTTCGACCAGCGCCTTGGCGACGTCGCTTTCGTCGCGGAGGTCCTCGAACCCTGCAGGCAGTGGCACCCCGGCCTCACGGAACACTCGCCGGCTGCCGGACTTGGTGCCGTAGTACTGCAGTTCCGGATCGAGTCCGTTCAGCGGAACGTCGAGCAGCACGGCCAGCTTCCGCTCGAGCGGCGTCGAGTTGAACACGGTCAGATAGGCACGCCGCAGATCGGGTACTGCGTCGCGAATGCGCTGCACCAGCCGCGGCCGTTCGATGATCTTCTGCGTCAGCGCCCGCGGCGAGGCGTCATGACAGCAGAGCATCGTCAACCGCGCGCGGGCGTGCGATGCCGGCACGCCAGCCAGCAGGTTCAGGTAGTAGTCGAGGATCGACGGATGCACGGGCTGCGACGTCACGTAGACCATGTGCGCCAGCGGATTGCGCAGCCGGATCAACAGGAACAGCAGCCGCTCTTCGTAGTACGCCGCGCCCGCCAGCGAGCTGAGCTCACCTTGATCGAGCGTGAGCGACGGTACGACAACCGACGTGCAGTGGCTCTCGTCGGCCGCGGTGAGCGCGTCCCACACTTCAATGAGGCGGGGTTTGAGCTTCCGGAACGCCTCGAGTTCCTGCTCCAGCGTGAGGTCGTTGGCAAACGGCGGCTTGGGGATCATGGGCCGTCCCGTTCATCGAGCCGCGAGTGCGGCGTGTTCGAGAGTGTAGACCAGCGGCAGATCGCGCTCGTCGAAGCCGGGTTCGACGCCGCACGCCTCGGCCCGCAGACGCACCTCCCGATAGAGCGCAAACCGCAGCGGGCCCATCAGGGTGTAGCTCGACGTCAGGTGCAGGGCGTGATCGTTGCTGTCGTCGTCGACCGGCTCGGTCAGCACCGCCAGCCGTTCGGCCAGCCACTGCGGGTCGACCCCGCCACGCGCGCGCATCTTCTCGAGCAACACCAGTTGCCGTTGCCGATTCACGATCTCGGGATGGTGGTTGACGCCGAGAATCCGGGGAATCGCTTCGTCCGCCCCGTGCGAGACCTCCACCATGGTGACGGCGTCGCCAGGCGCCCCATGGTCGTCGCATTCGAGCGCGAGCACGCGCACCCCGGGCGGCGGCGCGCCCTGCGGGATGAGGTCGTACAGGCGGTTGTCGAGGATGGGAAAGCGCGCGTCGTCGCCGAGCGTGCCGGCAAAGCGGGCGAACCAGGGATGCGCCAGCCCTTCGGCGCTGAGCGCGTTGTGGCGCACGCCCACGCTCTTGCCGCCCTTCTCGGGTCCGCGGAGCACCGCGTCGGCGACACCCAGCCAGCGGCACATCACGCCGAAGGTGTGGCAGACGGAAAAGAGCGAGGCCGTGGGGTCGTCGCGGATCGCATCGAACAGCGCGAAGAGCCGTGGCTCCCAGGCCGGGTTCTCGACGATGCCCTGCGACCCTTCCCGCCCGTCATTCACCGTGGGGTCGAGGTGGCCGGGGCCGCCGGTGCCCAAGTAGATGGCGTGGCGCCCTCCGGGGGCCTCCGGCACGGCGTGACCGCGCCGTACGTCGTACGAGATGACGCGCACGTTGAGCCCGGCCCGGGCCACGTGCTCCCGAAGATCGCACACCGCGTTCTGGACGACATGGACCAGCGCCTCGTGCCCGATGTTGGGCCACCCGTGGTGCATGTCCAGCATGGCGATGTCGATGACCCGCGGATCGGCCGGCGGCAAGTCGCCGCTCTGTTCGACGCGGGCGAACCGGAAGCCGCCGACCTCCGCCTTGGTCGGACACGCCGTGAGGCAGACGCTGGCGTCGTTGTGCGCGCGATAGGAGCAGTCAAAAGGCATGGCATGGCGCCGCAGCCGGCATTCCCATTATCCCGTAATCGTGCCGGGAGAGGCGCGACGGCCGCCCGCCGTCAAGGTCGCGACGGCGTCGCCACGTCCCCTCTCTCAATACAGCCGCTTCGCGTAGCCCTCCTCGACCGAACGCTGAATGTCCTCAGCGGTGACGGGCAGACGGGTCTGGTCCTTGAGCATCTGCCCATAGGTCGGCAGCGTCCGGCGGTCGATCTGCGACCCCGGCTCCCATAGGCGCGATCGAATGAGTGCCTTGCCGCAGTGCAGAAAGGCTTCGGTGACTGCCACGCGGAGCACCGATCGTGGCCGCTTCCCGTCGACGTCCCAACGCGCGATCAAGGCCTCGTCGAACGAGACGTCGGCGGTCCCATTGACCCGCAGGGTCTCGAGCATCCCCGGGACGAAGAACAGCAGGCCGACGGCCGGACTCTCCACGATGTTGCCGAGCGAGTCCAGCCGGTTGTTGCCCGGCCAGTCGGGCACGAGCAGCGTGTGATCGTCGGGCACCTGCACGAACCCCGGCCGGTCGCCCCGAGGCGTGACATCCGCGCCGCTGGCGCTCGACGTCCCCAGGCACAGAAACGGCGACAGGGCGATGAACGCTTTCATGTGCGCGTCGAGCGCCGGCTGCGACTTGAGGACGGCGCGTTCGAGCGGCGGCGGGTAGGTGTCGCGCAGGTTCATGGCGTTACTTCGCCACCGGCTTGCGTGGCAGCTTCTCGGCCCAGTTGGCCGCCTGCCACGCAATCACCGCGGCTACTGCTCCCTGCTGCTCGGCATCCGCCTTCTGCACGCGGTCGAAGGTGTCCATGTTCGAGTGATGCGAGCGTGAGTTGTACTCGAGCCGCTCCTGGATGAACTGGAAGCCGGGCAGGCCCACGTTGTCGAACGAGGAATGATCGGTCGCCGCAACGCTGCGCGGACTCGCCATCTTCCAGCCTAGGCTCTTCAGGGGCTCGCCCCACTTCTCGAAGACCGGCAGCGCGCCCTTGTTGCCCTGACCCCAGATGCCGCGGATGCGCCCGGTGCCGTTGTCGAGGTTGAAGTACGCCGCCACGTTTGCGTGATCCGGCTTCGGCTTCCTGCCATCGCCGTCCCAATAGTGCTCGGCCACGTACGCCCGCGAGCCAAGCAGCCCCTGCTCTTCGCCGCCCCAGAGCGCCACGCGGATCGTGCGGCGCGGCTTGAGGCCCAGCGCCTGAATCGCGCGCACGGCTTCCATCATGGCTGCCGAGCCGGTGGCGTTGTCGGTGGCGCCGGTGGCGTAGGGCACGCCGTCCATGTGTGCGCCCATGATCACCACTTCGTGCGCCAGGTCTGTGCCGGGGATCTCGGCAATCGTGTTGATGCCGTTGGGCTGCACGCCCTCGGCATGGAACGCCGTCTGGATGTTCACCTCCATGCGCACGGGCAGTTTGCGATCGATGAGCCGGATCAGGCGGTTGTAGTGCTCGACGGCCAGCGTGGCCGATGGCACCTGCGGGGGAGCCTTTGGATCGCGGCTACCGCCGCCTCCTGGGAAGATCGTACCGCCATCGGTCATCTGCGTGCGCCACGTGAGGTCGCTGCCGCCAGCCGCCGTGTCGGCGTCGCCGCCGCGTTCGAGCAGCACGCCAACGCCTTCGTCGACGAGGAACTTCTGAATGGTCAGCGCGAGCTGCTGACGCGCCCGCGCGGCCTCGGCGGCGGCCGCAGGAGGTGCCGCGGCCGGGGCGGGCTCCACCGGCGTCGCGGCCTCGGTCCACCACGGGCCGTCGTCCATGCGCAGGATCACCGGGCCTTCGAGCATCCGCACGGCGCGCGTGGGCTGCATCACCACGATCTTCCCGTGCAGTGTGCCGGCGTACTTGGCGAAGTCGGCCTCGCTGCCAATCTGCACGGGCACCACCTCGCTGGCGACGGTGCCAGCAGTGGAGGGCGAGAAGTTGCGCGGCGCGCCGATGAGCACGGCCGGCTGCGGTGCGACCATCGTCGCCGAGAAGCGCTGAATCGTCCAGCCCTGGCCGAAAGCCCACCGCTCCTGGTGGACGTTGCTCAGTCCCCACTCGCGGAACTGCTGCATGGCCCAGTCACTGGCCTGCGAGAAGGCGGGCGTGCCGGTCGCGCGTGGGCCGAAAACCTCCGACAGCCACCACACGTGTTCGTAGACCCTCGAGCGCGTCGTGGCCTCGTCGCGCACCCGCGCGATGGTGGCGGGGTCAAGCGGCGCGGGGCCTTGGGCGGACAGCGTGAGGGCCGCAGCAAGGGCGCCCAACAGGGACAAAGCTGACGTGCGCATCATGCGCGGATCTTACTGCGAGCCGCGATGCGGCGCTGGACGTTGCACGGCCGCGACGCGCCCACGCAGGGCGGCGAGATGCCGCGCTGCCCTGTGCATCTCCCCTCGGCTCAACTTCGCTCCGCGATGCCGGGCTGACGCGACGCAAACTGCCAGCGACCCGCCTGGCTGGGGGACCGGCAGAACTCGCGGGGCTCAGATTTCGCCTCACGGAGACGCCCACGTCAGCGCGTCTGCCGGTCGCCTCCATGGATTGGCGTGCACGTGGCGCTGGCCGTGAGCCAGCGGTGCCAAGACGCGGCGCCTGATGTGACGGGGCGTCTCCGTGAGGCGAAATCTGAGCACCGCCGGTCTGGCGGTCCTCCGTGGTCTCGAGGCCCTGTGACCACAGCGGCAGGACGTCCCGCCACGGCGGAGCGAAGTTGAGCCGAAGGGAGACGCCGCGTCACATCAGGCGCCGTCGCCGTACCTCGATCGGTCGCCACGGCGGAGCGACGGTGAGCCGCCAGAACCCCCGACCGCATCAGTCTGCCGATTTGCGTCGCGAGCGCTTTGGCGCTGCCGGGAACTGCTCGCGCCCGATCATGACCTCGGTGGACTTGATGATGGCCACGGCCTCGTCGCCGCGCCTGAGGCCCAGCTCCGTGAGCGCGTCGCGTGTGATTACGGCCGTGAGCCGCTGGTCGCCGATTCGCAGCCGTACCTGCGCGAGCAGGCCGTCGTGGCGCAGTTCGTCGACGATCCCGCGCAGCTGGTTCCGGCCGCTGAGCGCCACGAGCACGCCTCGCGGCCTCGGCGCCTCCCGGCGGGACCCGCGCTTGGGCGGCGCCCCGAGCGGGCCCTGCTGCGCCAGGAGCCGGTCGACTTCGACCAAAGGCACCCGGTGATGCCCTCCGCCGGTGCGCACGGTGCGCACGGTGCCCCTGTAGATCCACTGCTTCAGCGCGGAATAGCTGACCCCGAGCCGGTCGGCCGCGTCGCGTACCGACAGCATGGTGGCGCTCATCGTTCACTCCCAGGCGCGCTGTGCCGCGGTGCGCAGCACGAAACGCGCTGAATCGAGATGTAAAGTAGTTCGAATCATACTATTCTGGGTCTCCATGCCGACCACTCGCCATGCGTATCGCCGCGCGCCCTGGCGGGCGCTGTCGGTGGCGTTCTTGTGCGCGTGGACCGCCGGCGCCGTGCGCGCTCAGACACCGCCGCCGCTCGTGGTATCGGTGGCAGCCAGTCTCAGCGACGTGATGAGCGAGCTGGCGCAACGGCACGAGCGAGCCACGGGACAGGCCGTGCGGCTGAACGTCGCGGGGTCCAACTTCATTGCCCGCCAGATCGTGGAAGGCGCCAAGGCTGATGCCTTCGTGAGCGCCGACGAGACTCAGATGGACCTTGTGGAACGCGCCGGACGGCTCGTGCCAGGCACGCGGGTGAATCTGTTGACCAATCAACTGGTGGTCGTGGGCCGGCCTGGAGGCACGTTGCGCGCAGGCACTCCCGCGACGCTGGCGTCGGCCGAGGTGCGACGGGTCGCTTTGGGCAATCCCGAAAGTGTACCGGCGGGCGTTTATGCCCGTCGTTGGCTCGAGGCCCAGGGGGTCTGGACCGCGGTGGCCCCCAAAGTCGTGCCGACGATGACCGTCCGGGCCGCGTTGTCTGCCGCCCGCTCCGGGCGCGTCGACGCCGCGGTGGTCTACATGACCGACGCCCGCACCGCCCCCTCGGTGCCGGTGCTGTTCACCGTCGCGCCGCAGGACGCGCCGCCCATCGTCTATCCGGCGGCCGTGGTCCTCGGTCCCAATCAGGTTGCAGCCGGACGTTTCGTCGCCTACCTCCGGTCCGCCGAGGCCGGCACGGTGTTTCAGGCTGCCGGGTTCGGGCTCGCCGATCGCTGATCCCGCGCCACGCGATATGAATCAGAGCATCTTCGGCATCGCGCTGTTCTCGGCGGCGACGGCTGCCGTCGCGACGCTGCTCGCGCTGCCGGTGGCCGTGGGGCTGGGATGGCTGTTGTCGCGCCGGTCGTTCCCCGGCAAGTCCTTGGTCGAGACCGTCGTCTCACTGCCGCTCGTGCTGCCACCGGTTGCCGTCGGTCTGTTGATGCTTCAACTCCTCGGCCGCGAGCGGCCACTCGGGCGGCTGCTCGACGCCGTGGGCATTGACGTCGTGTTCACGTGGAAGGCGGTGGTGCTGGCCATGACGGTGATGAGCCTGCCGCTGATGGTGATGACCATCCGCGCTGGCTTCGAGCACGTCAACCGGCGCTTCGAGGCAATGGCAGCCACGCTCGGCGCCAGCCCCCTGCGGGTGTTCTGGACGATCACCCTGCCGCTGGCCCGGCAGAGTGTCGTGGCCGGAGCGCTGCTGGGTTTTGCGCGCGCGCTCGGCGAGTTTGGCGCCACCATCGTCGTGGCTGGCGGCATCCCCGGCCAGAGCCAGACGCTGGCCGTCGCGATCTTCAACCTGACCGAAGCCGGCCGCGAGTCTGACGCCAACACGTTGATGTTCGTGTCGATCGCCGTGGCGTTTGCGGTGCTGGCCACGGCCAGTGCCGTGCAGCGGCAGGGACGGCGGACATGATCGCGCTCGAGTTCGACGTCCACGTCCGCCAAGACGAGTTCACGCTGCACCTGCACGACTGCGCCGACGTGCAGGTGCTCGGGCTCGTGGGTCCGTCGGGCGCTGGCAAGACCACACTGCTCGAGGCGATTGCCGGCTTGCGGGCGGCCACGGGCGTGATTCGGGTCGGGGGCCGCACCCTGCTCGACACGCCCGCCAGCGTCGACGTGCCGTCGCGGATGCGCCGGGTGGGCTACGTGCCGCAGGACTCGCTGCTCTTCCCGCACCTGACGGTGCGCGGCAATCTCGCGTACGGCGCCAGGGACGCGGCCCGCGTCGAGGCCGTGGCCGAAATGCTGGAAGTGGCGTCGGTGCTCGACCGTGCGGCCTCGGTGCTCTCGGGCGGGGAACGGCAGCGTGTGGCGCTCGGCCGGGCCCTGGCTGCGGCGCCGGACCTGCTGCTGCTCGACGAGCCGCTCGGCGCGCTCGACCCCGCCCGCCGCGACCGCATCCTGCCCTACGTGCTGCGCGCTCGGCAGGCGCTCGGTGTGGCGATGGTGTGGGTCACCCACGACCTCGACGAACTCACTCACGCCGCCGATCGCGCCCTCGTCGTCGATCGCGGCTCGGTCGTCTACGCCGGCCCGGTCGATGGCGCGCTGCCGCTGCTTGGCCGCGACCGGTCACGATAGCCTGCCGAGGCGTCAGGGACGGGGGGCCAACCCGGCCGAGGCGCCGACCCACGACAAGCCGCGATTGTGCGCCACGCCCATCATGGCGCCGCGTCCCATCCGGATGAGCGGCAGCACTGGACGGAGCCGGTCAGTGTGCACGTACATGATGCGCACCTCCGCCTGCGTCGCGCCGTGCGGCGTGTCGATCACCGACGCAAACGCCACGCGTTCCTGCAGCAGATACAGAGGTCGCTGGTTCTCTGGAATCGCCGCCAGCTCGGCGTCGCTCGGCGCAAAGACGATGCCGCCGCCTGCAAATGAGAACAGGGGCTTCAGCAGCAGGTCCTCGCGTGCCGCCGGCAAGCGGTCGACCGCATCGAGCCGCCAGGTGCGGGGCACCGACGGATGCGCAAGCCAGGGGATTGCCGACTTGCTCAGCCTGAAGAACCAGGCGGGATGGCCGATCCACTCCACGTCGAGGTCGTCGCGGTAGTCAAACGGCATCGAATGACCGGTCCGTTCGAGTTCGTCAGGAATGACGCGGTTGTAGATCCGGCGGATCGGACGTTCGCCCTCGGGGGTGCGCCGCCACAGGCCGCGGCCGCGTACGACCACGTCCTGCGGATCGACCGTGTCGATCCCCCAGAGAGTGCGCGTGACGGCGAAGTCCGGCCGGGTCTTCTGTTGGTCGGGCGCAATCTCCATCAGCACCACGTCGGCGGGCGCATGCGGGCCTACGAGTACCTGCGCCATCAACGTGAGATAGCTGTCGGCGTCGAGCCCGCCCAGATGCGAGACGAGCGTGCCGGGGAGGCCGTAGGCCTCGTGATGCACCGCGGCCAGCACGTGCTGGAAGCCGTACAGCGACGGGAACGCCTGCAGCTCCACGAGCCGCGGCTCGTAGCGGCCGTCGGCCGTCTTCACCAGGCCGAAGTCCACCTGCACGAATGTGGGCATCGTCTCCTGCCCAGGGCCCTTATACCGCTCGGGGATCAACGCCTCGGCGGCCGCGCGCGCGCCCGCATCAGCCAGGAACCCGGTGACGAGGTCGGCGCCGGTGGCGGCCATCTCGTCGAGCAGCGCGGCGGGAAAGAAGCACGGCGTCTCTGCGACGGGGAATTCTGTGCGGACGCCGACCCGGGCCGTCAACAGTTGTTCGAACCGTGCGTACTTGGCCGGTGTCCAGTCTCGGTTGAAGCGTTCGCGCAGCTGCGGAATCATGGCGGCACCAGCAACCGGCTACAGCCCGGCCCGCGTCTCTGCGGCCATGAACTGCACCACCTGCCGCAGGTCGCCCGTGCGCGCAAACGCCGCCAGCTGCCGGTCCGCGCCCGTGCCGTGCTCCAGGATCCACCGCACGCCATCGATTTCGCGACGGCTGCCGAGTGCCTCCACGGCCTCGTCCACCAACCCGAGGTACTCCTCGATCAACTGGCGCTCGGGGACTTCCTCTTCGCGTCCGAAGTCGATGAGCGATCCCTCGATGCCGTAGCGCGAGGCGCGCCACTTGTTCTCCATGATCAGCGCCCGGCTGTACGGCCGCCACGCCTGATTCTTCTCATGCAGCTGCCAGAGCGTGTAGATCGTGGCCTGGATGAGCGCGGCGATGGCGAGCGTTTCGTCGACCCGCATCGGCAGGTCGCAGATCCGCACCTCGATGGTCGGGAAGAACGGATGCGGGCGCACATCCCACCAGATCTTCTTGGCGTTGTCGATGCAGTTGGTGCGGATCAGCAGATTGACGAAGCGCTCGTAGTCGGCCCAGCCGGAAAACGTGTCGGGAATGTTGGTGCGCGGGAACTTGTCGAACACTTTGCACCGGTAGGACTTGAGCCCGGTGTTCATGCCCAGCCAGAACGGCGAGTTCGCAGACAGCGCCAGCAGGTGCGGCAGGAAGTAGCGCACCTGATTCATCAGGTGGATGGCCGTCTCGCGGTCCTCGACTCCGACGTGCACGTGCAGTCCGAAGATCAGGTTCGAGCGCGCCACCAGCTGCATGTCTTCGACCACCTGCAGGTAGCGCTCGTCGGGTGAGATGTCCTGCACGCGCCAGTCCGCGAAGGGATGCGTGGCGCCGGCGACCAGTTCGAGCCCGTTCTGGTGCGCCAGCGTCAGCATCTGACGCCGCAGGTTCGTCATGTCTTCGCGGGCCTCGGCCATGTCGCGACACACGCCCGTGCCGACTTCCACGACCGACTGGTGCATTTCCGACTTGACCTTCTCGTTCATGACGCGCTTGCCTTGCGCCATGAGCTCGGTCTGGATGTGCGACCGGAGGTCGAACGTCTCGGGATCGACGGTCTGGTACTCCTCTTCGATGCCGATCGAAAAGGAAGGCTTCACGGGCGGCCCTTCAGCAGGGGCGCCCACCGGAGGTCGGGGGCGGCTGGCGGCTCCTGCGCCTTCTTCACGGCCATGCGCGACACGGCGTCGACGATCCACTCGAAGTTCTCGGCGCCGACCGAATGGGGGTCGGCGTCGGGGGCGGCGTTCATGAAGTCGATGGCGTAGGGCACGCCGTCTTCTACCGCGAATTCCACGGTGTTGAGGTCGTAGCCGAGCGCCCGGCAGAGCGTGAGCGCGTCCTTCGTCACGCGCTCGATCAGCGCCTTCGGATACGCGGGCGGGTCCTTGACGTAGCGTTCGTGGAACGGCGCGCGCGGATCGTACGACATGACGTGCACTTCCTGCTGGTCCACAACATAGCAGCGGAAGTACTCCGTGAAGTTCACGCCGCGCTGCAACGTCATGCACAGCGTGCGGGTCTGGTCGTAGCTGGCGAAGAACTCTTCGCGCGACTTCACCTGGAACACGTCGCGCCAGCCGCCGCCGTCAAACGGCTTGAGGAACGCCGGAAAACCCACGTACTCGAACACTTCGTCCCAATTGAGCGGATACCGCAGGTTCCGCATCGACTTGTCGGTGGTGCCCGGAGGATGTTCCTTATGCGGCAACAGCACCGTGGGCGGCACGGCCACGCCAAGACGGGCGGCCAGTGCGTAGTTGAAGAACTTGTCGTCGGCACTCGACCAAAACGGGTTGCTGACCACGTCCGCCCCGCCCAGGGCCGCCACCTTCAGCCACGCGCGGTAGAACGGGATGTCGTGCGAGATCCGGTCGATGACGACGCGGTACGGGCAGGGTCCCTCCATCTTCACGCCGCCGATCTGGACGAACTCCGCGGTGACTCCGGGCACGCCCATGGCGTTGATGCGCTCCACGAGCGCGCCGGGAAAAAAATTCTCCATGCCGAACAGGACGCCGATGGTGGCCATATCCAGTACTCCAAACCGCGCGGTCGCAGGTGCGTGCGCAGGGTGTCAGCTTAGCCCAAGGGCGTTGCCGGCGTCACGGCAGGTAGGCGTTGGCCATCGGCTGCCAGTAGGGCCAGTCGTGCTTGCTGCCGAAGCCCCACACGTGCAGGGAGTGGGGAATGCCCTTGGCCGCAAGTACGCCCGAGAAGTCTTCGTTGGCCTTGCGGCAGACGTCCCACTCGCCGGTGGCCAGCACGAACTTGTTCCGCCGGAACTGGTCCAGGTAGTGCGACTCGCCCAGCCGTGGCAGGAACGAGGGCGGGTTCAGAAAATAGGTGTCGGTGTCGCCGTACCCGTCGAGGAACTGGCTGATGTCGAACGCGCCGCTCATCGTGATGCACGACGTGAAGACGTGCGGATGCCGCAGCGCCATCGCCATGGCGTGATAGGCGCCGAAGCTGCAGCCAGTGACGCCGATGCCCTCGTGCGGGTTGAGCTGCCGCACGAGCGGCACGACGTCGCCGAGGATGTACGACTCGTACTGCAGATGGCGCTCGATGCGCTGTCGCGGATGCTTCCGCGTGGCATACCAGCTCTCGCTGTCGGCCGACGACACGCAGAAGAGCTGCAGCCAGCCGTTGTCGAGTTTCTGTTGCAGGGCACCGACCATGCCGCGGTCCTCGTACTCGAAAAACGCGCCCATGGAGCTTGGGAACACGATGACGGGCGGACCGCCGTGGCCAAACACCAGTAAATCCATGTCCTTGCCGAGCGCACGAGAGTGCCAGCGGTGAAAGTCGCGCTTCATCGATGAGGGATCCTCTACCTCTATACTAACGGGGCCGGCGCGTCCGGCGCGTGCCCGCTCGTGACCGCCACCGTGTCATCGCCCCATCTCGAACGCCACGCCGCGTTTTCCTCGCGATTCCTCGACCGCGAGCGCGACCTGGTCGTCTACCTGCCGGCCGGATACGACGTCGACCATCACCGCCGGTATCCCGTGCTCTACATGCACGATGGCCAGAACCTCTTCGACCCCGACACCGCATTTGTGCGCGGGCAGCACTGGCGGCTGGGCGAGATGGCCGACATGCTCATTGCCGAGGGACGCGTGGAGCCTCTCATCATCGTGGGCGTGCACCACACGGGGCACGCCCGGGTGCACGAGTACACGCCCACGAAGGACTCCCGTTTGGGGGGAGGTCTGGCCAAAGCCTACGGCCGGCTGTTGCTCGACGACCTGAAGCCGTTCATCGACGCGCGCTATCGTACCCGGCCGGACCGCGAGCACACCGGCCTGGGCGGATCGTCGCTTGGCGGACTGGCGACGATGTACCTGGGATTGCGCCATGCCGAGGTGTTTGCGCGGCTGGCCGTGATGTCGCCGTCGGTGTGGTGGGGGCGCCGCGCCATTTTGCGCTACGTCGCGCGCGTCAAGCCCAAGCCCGACACGCGTATCTGGCTCGACATGGGCACGGCCGAGAGCCGGCACGGCGTGGCCGACGCGCGCAAATTGCGCAACGCTCTCGTGAAGGCCGGCTGGCGCGAAGACGAGGACCTGGCCTACTCCGAGCCGCACGGCGCGACCCACAGCGAGTTCGCCTGGGCGCAACGCGTGGGCGACGTGCTGGAGTTCCTGTTCCCTGGCGATTTCGGTGGCTGGATCCGCTGACTTGTAACGGGGCCTGTCACCGTTACATCTCGTGACGTGGCGGATTCTGCAACCTCGCTAAGCCGTTTCCTCCCATGCACCGTCTTGTCGTCCTGCTTGCCCTTGTAATTGCTGCCTCATCGGCCTCCGCGCAACCGGCGACGCCTTTCCGAACTGAGCCCCTGACAACAACGGCGGTGAATGGCCCGGCCGCCCCAGCGGCACCGGCCGTCATCACTCGCGACGCCGCCGGCCAGGCCACGGTGCGCGCCATCAGGCTGCTTGCGCCTCTCGTGGTCGATGGCAAGCTCGACGAAGACGTCTACACGTCGAATCCACCCTTTGGCAACTTGATTCAGGCCGTACCACAGAATGGACAGCCCGCTACCGAACGCACCGACGTGTGGCTGATGTTCGACGACAAGAACGTCTACGTCGGAGCGAAGGTGTTCGACTCGGCGCCGCCCGAGAAATGGGTCGCCAACGAGTACCGGCGCGACAGCTCGCCCCTGCGCCAGAACGACCACGTAGGCGTGGGCTTCGACACGTTCTACGACCGGCGCAGCGGCTTCATGTTCTACGCAAGCCCGCTCGGCGCGTTTTCCGCCTTCTCGATCATCGACGAAGGACAGCCCAACGGCGACTGGAATCCGGTCTGGAACGTGCGCACCGGACGGTTCGACGGGGGCTGGACGATGGAGATGATCATTCCTTTCAAGTCGCTGCGTTTCCACGGCGGACGCAACCAGACGTGGGGATTCCAGGTGCGACGGTCGATTCGCCGCAAGAATGAATGGGCGTTTCTCACCAAGCTGCCGGCCTCGGCGGGCGGTCCTGGAGGGCTCAATCGTGTGTCGCTCTACGGCAGCGCCGCCGGCATCGACGTGCCCGAAGGCGGTCGCCGTCTCGAGGTGAAGCCGTACGTGTTCGGCCGCGATACCACCGACCGCCTGCGCGCACCGCCCGTCTCGAACACGATCGACTCGCAGGTGGGCCTCGACGTGAAGTACGGCATCACGCCGGACCTGGTGGCGGACTTGACCTACAACACCGACTTCGCGCAGGTGGAGGTCGACGAGCAGCAGGTGAACCTCACGCGCTTCAGCCTCTTCTTCCCCGAGAAGCGGGACTTCTTTCTGGAAGGCCGCGGCATCTTCGATTTCGGCCGTGGTGGCGCAAGCGCCGGCGGCGGCGGCGGTGGTGGCGGCGGAGGCGGGCTCTCCGGCTCGTTTGGCGGACCCACGTCGACGCCGCAGTTGTTCTACAGCCGGCGCATCGGGCTCAATCGCGCACGCGTCGTGCCCATTGAAGTTGGCGCGCGGGTGACTGGCAAGGTGGGCAAGTTCGGCGTTGGCCTGCTCAACATCCAGGCCGACAGCGAAGCCGCGTCAGCCACCCCCTCGACCAACTTCACCGTGTTGCGGGTGAAGCGCGACATTCTGAAGAACGGGGCGGTTGGCGCGATGTTCACCGGGCGGTCGGCGTCAAACGTGGCGACGGGGTCGAATCAGGCCTACGGCGTCGACGCGGCGTTCGGCTTCTTCAAGGACCTGACCGTCGGCGCCTACTACGCGCGCACCAGGACCGAAGGCGTCACCGAAGACGATGACAGCTATCAAGCGCGGCTCGACTACTTCGCCGATCGCTACGGCGCGAAGGTCGAGTATCTGCACGTGGGCGACAACTTCAATCCCGAAATTGGCTTCGTGCAGCGCGACAACTTCACTCGTTCATTTGCCTCAGCGCGCTTCAGTCCGCGGCCGAAGAATCTCAAGGGCATTCGCAAGCTCACCTACCAGGCGGAACTCGAGTATCTGGAGAACGGCGCGGGCGTGCTCGAGACGCGCGTGCAGGTCGGCAAGCTCGTCGTGGAGCTCGAGAACAGCGACGTCGTCAACCTCGAGGTCACGCGCGACTGCGAGTTCCTGCCCAAGCCTTTCGCCGTGGTGACCGGCGTGGTTATTCCCGGCGGTGGCTACTTGTTCGACGACATGCAGCTCACCTACCAGCTCGGCGCGCAGCGGCGCGTGGCTGGCGCGATCTCCACCCAGCTGGGGCAGTTCTGGAACGGCACGATCCGTACGCTGAGCTACACGGCCGCGCGGGTGTCGTTGCGCAAACAGTTCTCCATCGAGCCCACGGTGCAGTACACGAAAGTCGCACTGCCGCAGGGCGACTTCACCGCGAAGCTGGTGCGCACGCGCGCCGACTACGCGTTCTCGCCGCGTATGTTTGCGAGCGCGCTCGTGCAATACAACTCGACCGACAGGAGCTTCAGCTCCAACGTCCGCTTCCGTTGGGAATACAAGCTGGGCAGCGAGTTCTTCGTGGTCTACACCGACGAACGCGACACGCTCAGCCGCGGGTATCCGAGCCTCAAGAACCGCGCCTTCGTGGTGAAAGCGACGCGTTTCTTCCGGCTCTGAGACGGCCGCGCGGCCGCGCTACACGCGGACCCCGTGCTCCTCTTCCACGCGGGCGACTGGCGCCCCGGCATACGTCGCAGAGCCTTCGAGCCTCGTGTGTTTGGGCACGACGCTCAGGGCGCCGATCTGACACTTCTCGCCGGCTTCCACATCGATGCCAACGATGCTGTCGAGGCCCACCATGACGAAACGGCCCAGGCGCACGCGCCCCGTCTTCACCAGGCCGCCCTCCACCGTGTGCCCCGACAGGTGGACGCCCTCGCCAATGACCACGCCGTCGCCGAAGTCCAGCATGTTGTGATCGGAAATCGACACGCTGCCGATGAACACACCCCGGCCGATCGATGCGCCGTTCCAGCGGACGTACCACGTCCATATCGGTGACGAGCGGAAGAACGTGCCGACCAGCACGCGGACCAGGTGCGTGGACATCATGTAGCGCGACCAGTTCAGCAGGGGCCACTCCATGTCCCGAATCTTCCACTCGCCGGGCGGCGGCGTTCGCCACCCGAGCAGTCGCGTCCCCCACGCCGACAGCGCCGACAGCGCTAGCGCGAAGACCACATAGGCCGGTACCAGGCTCATGGCCACCGCCGCAGTCCGCAGGCCCCCATCGTCAGGCACCCACGTGAGCCACCACCGGATCAAGTAATACGCCGGCAGTACCGCCAGTCCCAGGGTCACCGTCTCGACGGCGATGATGGAAACCACGGTCCACGCCACCCGGCTCGATCGTGTGAGGGACACGCCGAAAGGCTACCATGGTGGTGGGATGACCGATCACCTCGTTCTCGTCCCTGGCCTTGATGGCACGGGGTTGCTGTTCTACCGTCAGATACCTCTTCTGGAACGCCGGTATCGAGTCACGACCCATCGCCTTCGCGATGACACGCAGCGCCTCGATGAACTGGTGGCCGACCTGCACACGCGGATCACGGCGATGACCGCCGCCAACCAACGCGTGACGCTGGTCGGCGAGTCCTTCGGCGGCGCCCTGTCACTCAGCTATGCGCTGGCCCATCCTGACCGCGTCGCCCGGCTGGTCATCCTCAACTCGTTCCCGTACTTTGCGCCCCAGGCGCGGCTTCGCCTCGGGTATTACCTGCTGAGCGCCACGCCCTGGAGGGTCATGCACGTCGTGCGCCGCCTGACCTCGTGGCGCATGCACTCGGCGCACACGGGTCGCGACGAGCTTCGCCGATTTCTGCAGCTGATGCGGGCGACGACCCGTCGCGGCTACCTGTCGCGTCTGAAGATGCTGCGCGAGTACGACGTGCGGGGACGGCTCGCTGAACTCGCCATGCCCGTGCTCTACCTGGCGGCCGACCAGGACCATCTCGTGCCCTCGGTGGAACAGGCCACCCTCATGGCCGCGCTCACGCCACATGCCACGCTGCGCGTGCTGCGCGGCCACGGTCACATCTGCCTGATTGCGCCCGACGTGGATCTCGGGGTCCTGCTCGACGACTGGACCACGGGCGCCTGACCCGAGCGGTCCGCTGCCGACGGCCTGCGCCGACTCAGTCGCGCTCTTCGCGCGGGCTCCTGCCGCGCACGTATCGCTGCGCCTGCTGCCAGGCCCGCTGGCCGACGCGGTTGCCGAGCCGGCGCGACGCCAGATCTCCCGATTCGAAATGAATCCCGCCGTAGCGGCGCGACAGGCCGGCCTCGATCGCCGCGTCGCCGAAGGTGCGCCACTGCAGGGTGACCTCGGAGGCCGGCGTGATGCCCGGCTCGACCGTTGAACGGCCAGCCGGGAACGTCTGCGAGAACTCGAATCGCTGGCTACCCGTGAACGCAGTCAGGACCGCGGCCGCCGCGGCGCTGAAGGCGCTGTGCCCAGAGGTGTACTCAGCAAACGGCGGGGTCGCGATGTATGACTGGAAGCGCTCGCCTGAGATGATCCGAGTGCCTTGGCCAGGGCCGCCCCACGCTTCGATCTGCTGGCCCGCGTAGACGAATCGGATGGCCGATACGGGGCGAATGAAGTCGTAGGCCACCTTCGCGTCCCACACGGCG
This sequence comes from Acidobacteriota bacterium, assembly GCA_031376505.1. GTDB lineage: Bacteria > Acidobacteriota > Vicinamibacteria > Vicinamibacterales > UBA2999 > CADEFD01. The sequence goes on along the minus strand of JANMDX010000203.1, from coordinate 11,099 downwards.
ATGCTGGCGTCGAGCAGGGCGTTGCCGAGCGCGAAGAACAGACCGATGTCCTGGTTCAACGTGTGACGGTCGCGCGCCGAGACGAACTGTGCAAACAGGCTCCAGTGCCCGGGCGGCGTTTCGGTATTGGGACCATCGGCCCAGTACTCGGCCATCATCTTCTGGCGATCGGTGAGCCCGGCGCTCAACTGTCGCACCGCTTCCGCTTCACGAAGGTAGTCCTCGCTCGGATACTGCGGCGGCGGGCCTGGTCGGAACTGGCTCCCCGACGTCATCCCAAAGGGAGTCACGCGACCCCAGTGCGGCGCCAGAAATGTCTGCACGCTGCCATTGGCGGCCCGCAAGGGCTGCCAGCGGTTGGGGTCGGCGAGCTGATCGGGTGTGTTGACCGGCGCGTAGCCGGTGTAGTCGGAGTACGGCGCGCCGTTTGACAGGTCGCCCAGTTGATTCGCGCCATCGGCGTGCGCCGCGTCAAGACACTGCGCGGCCATCCGGTTGCCTACGCCCGCCGGCGTGTTCAGGTCGAACGACGTGTCCAGGGGGTCGAGCCCCTGGGCGCGCGCCAACGGGTCGAAGAGCGCGGAGGTCTGCGACGGGAACAGGTCGGCCAGCGTGCGATAGGCCGCCATGCTGGCGGCGCGACCCGCGTGCGCCGTCGAGCGTTCGCGGCGCGGACGCCGGACGTTCTCCGTCCAGTAGACGCCAACGGCGTGGTCCTGATAGGCCGCCCACGCGTCGTACATGGCGGTGTGGACAACCGCCAGGGCTCGGGCGGTCCACATGGGACGAAACCCCGTGCGCCGTACGGCTTCAAGCAGCGCCTGGTTCCACTCGACGACCACACTCGCACGCCACGCTTCCTGGCGAGGGCCCTCGGGGTGCGCCCGTGCGAACGCAGGCTGTGTAAGTAGCATGGCGGCAACCAGCGGGAGGGCCAGGAGCCGGTGAATCTGTAGCAATCTCATGATGTTCCTCAACGATAGTCGTATTTCTCTGATCGCCAGCGCCCAGCGATCGCGCGGCGTGAGGGAACCTGGCTGCGTGTTCTAATGCGGGACATGTGCCTGACGCCGAAGGTCTTCTTCCTGCTGGCCGCCCTGTGTGTGGCCGCCCCGCTCGCCGCGCAGGAGCGTCCGCCGCGCGACCCGAAAGCCACGCGTAAGGCCGACCTGGTGGAACTGGTCACGCTCGAACCCTTGCTCAGGCTCGATATTCGCTACGCCACCACCAACAACTTCCTCGGGAAGGTCGTGTATCCCGAGGCGCGCGCATTCCTGCAGCGTCCCGCCGCCGAGGCGCTGCTCAAGGCGCACCGCGAGCTGGCGCGTCACGGGTACGGCCTGCTGATTCACGACGGCTATCGCCCGTGGGCGATCACGAAGGTGTTCTGGGACATGACCAGCGGCTACGAGCGCGAGTTCGTGGCCGACCCGAAGGTAGGCTCGAAACACAACCGTGGCTGCGCCGTGGACCTGTCGATGTACGACCTGGCGACCGGGCGGCCGGTGCAGATGCCGGGCGAGTACGACGAGTCGACACCGCGGTCGTACCCAGGCTATGCGGGAGGGCCGCCAGAGGCGCGCGCCAGGCGCGACCTGCTGCGCGCGGCGATGGAGCGTCAGGGATTCACCGTGGAGCCGAACGAGTGGTGGCACTTCAACTACAAGGACTGGCCGAGCTACCCGATTCTCGACATCTCGTTCCAGCACGCGGCGAAGCAGTGAACAGCGTCCGGACGACGGCGTGTGCGTGCGCGGTCGTGTGCGCGCTGGCCGTCGTGGCGCCCGCGCCGGCCGTTGCGCAGTCGCCGGCTCAGACGCCGCTGACCATCGCCGAGGCAATTGCCGCCGCCGCCCGGCAGCACCCAGGGCCGGCGGAAGCCGTCGCGCAGGCCGCCGCGGCTGGCGAAGCCGTATCGGTGGCGCGGGCGGCTTATCTGCCGAAGCTCGATGCAATGTGGCAGGTCACGCGCGCCAGCCGCAACAACGTCTTCGGCGCCTTCTTCCCGCAGAACGTCATCCCGATCTCGGGCCCGGTGCTGGGCACCGACTCCTTCGAGAGCGCGTGGGGGACGGCGACCGGACTCGTGTTCTCGGCCGAAGTCTTCGACTTCGGTCGTCGCGCATCGCACGTGAATGAAGCCCGGGCGGGGCAGCAGGGGGCGGAAGCGCACGCCGAGGCCGTGCGCCTTGGCGCCAGCGTCCGCGCGGCCGACCTGTTTCTGACGGTGCTCGGGGCCACCAAAGTACGCGAGTCGGACCGCATCACCGTGGCGCGCTTCGAACAGTTGCATCAGGCCGTGAGCGCCCTCGTGGCCGCGGAGCTTCGGCCGGGAGCAGACCGGGCGCGCGTGGACGCAGACCTGGCCGGCGCCCGAATCCGTCTCTACGCCGGCGAGCAGTCCCTCGAGGTCGCACGCATCCGGCTGGCCGTGGCGATTGGTCAAGCCGACCAGTCGCCCGTGCTCGATGCGGGTCCGCTCCTGGCCGCAACCCCCGGTCCTCCGCCGGCGGTCCAGGCGGCGCCCGTCGCTCCGGGCGTCGATGTCTCGCAGCACCCGGCCGTGCGCGAAGGCGTTGCGCTGCTCGAGGCCGCGGGCGCGGCGCGCGATGGGGCCCGGCTGTCGTATCGGCCGACCGTGCTGCTGCAGGGCGCGCTATCGGCCCGCGCGAGCGGGGCCCTGCTCGATGGCACCATCGACAACGGGCAGGGCCTGTGGCCCGAGGTGCCCAACTGGGCGGCCGGGATGTCGGTGACGTTCCCCCTCTTCGATTTCGGAGTGACCCGTCGCCGTGTCGCCCAGCGCGGCGCGCTCGTGACGGCTGCCGACGCGCGTCGCAGGGCCGTCGTGGACGAGGCCACCGGCGCGGTTCGCGAAGCGCGCGTGATAGCCGAGGCGGCCCGTCGCATCGCCGACACGGTGCCGTTGCGTCTGGGGGCCGCGCGCGATTCGGCCGCGCAGGCCCGCGCCCGCTATGACGCGGGCCTGACTGGCATCGCCGACGTGGTCGAGGCCGAGCGCGTGCTCGCGCAGGCTCAGGCCGATGCTGCACTGGCCACGTTGGCGCTCTGGCGCGCTCGACTGGCGATGGCCGCGGCGGGCGGGGATCTCGGGCCATTTGTTGCCGAAGCGTCGGCGCCGACGGGCCCACCGGTGGTGAAGTGAGGAGCGCGACCACGCGATGCGTCTGACCCTTGCCGCGCTCGCGCGTCCCGTCACCGTGCTGGTCGCCCTCGTCGCCCTCGCCGTGGCGGCGGTGCTGGCCGTGCGCCGCATGCCCGTCGATATCTTCCCCGTCGTCGGCGACCCGGCGGTGTACGTCGCGCAGCCATATGGGGGCATGGACCCGCAACAGATGGACGGGTTCCTGACCTACTACTACGAGTATCACTTCCTCTACATCGCCGGCATCGAGCACATCGAGGCCAAGAGCATTCAGGGTGTGGCGCTGCTGAAGCTCGTGTTCCATCCCGGCACCGACATGAACCAGGCGATGGCGCAGGTGGTGGGCTACGTGAACCGCGCCCGTGCGTTCATGCCGCCTGGTGCCGTGCCGCCGTTCATCACGCGCTTCGATGCGGGCAGCGTGCCGATCGGGCAGCTCGTGTTCAGCAGTCCCACGCGTCTGCCGGCCGAGATGCAGGACATCGCGCTCAACCGCGTGCGGCCGTTGTTTGCCACGCTGCCCGGCGTGTCGGCGCCGCCGCCGTTTGGCGGTAATCAACGCACGATCGTCGTACGGCTCGATCCCGACAAGCTGCGGTCCTACCGCGTGTCGCCCGAGGAGGCGATTGCCGCGGTGAACCGCGCCACTGTGGTGTCGCCGTCGGGCAACGTCCGCACGGGCGATCTGAACCGCATCGCCTCCACTAACACCACGCTCGGCGGCAACCTGGCGGAGTTGATGGACGCGCCGGTGCGTGCCGGCACCGGTGCCACCGTCTACCTGCGCGACCTCGGGGTGGTCGAGAACGGCACCGACATCGTGACGAGCTACGCGCACGTGAACGGGAAACGCACGGTCTACATCCCGGTCACGAAGCGATCGGACGCCAGCACTCTTGCCGTCATTCAGGCCGTGCGCGACAACCTGCCGGCCATGAAGGCGCTGGCGCCAGAGGACGTCGACATCCGCCTCGAGTTCGACCAGTCGCGCTATGTCACGAGCGCGCTCCGGAATCTTGCCACCGAAGGCGCGCTCGGCGCCGTGCTGACCGGGCTGATGGTGCTCGTGTTCCTGCGCGACTGGCGCAGCGCCCTCATCGTCGTCACCACGATCCCGGGAGCCATCATGGCGGCCGTCGTGGGTTTATGGGCGGGCGGTCAGACCCTGAACCTGATGACGCTCGGTGGTCTCGCGCTGGCCGTCGGCGTGCTCGTGGACGAAGCCACTGTGGCGGTCGAGAGCATCCACGCGCATCTGGAGCGAGGCGTGGCCCCGCGCGACGCCGTCGTGCAGGCCAGTCGGGTCACGGCCGTGCCGCGCCTGCTCGCGATGCTCACCGTGCTGGCGGTGTTCCTGCCGGCGCTCTTTCTTGCGGGCGTGCCCGGCCAGCTCTTCGTACCGCTCGCCATCGCGGTGGCGCTGGCGATGGCCGCATCGTACGTGCTCTCGAGCACGCTCGTGCCGGTGCTGGCGGCATGGTGGGTACGCGGGCATCCGATTGGCTTGACGGCGATTCGTGTGTTGTCGGACGCGGAGGCGAAAGCGGTCGAGCGGCGGCCGCTGTCGCGCTACTTGGACGCGCTGCAGGTCTGTGTCTCGCGGCCACTTGCGGTGCTGGCCCTCTACGCCGCCATGTGTGCGGCGGTGCTCGCGTCAACCGTGCCGCGCCTCGGTCTCGAGCTTTTTCCTATCACCGGCAGCGATCAACTGCAGATGCGGCTTCGGGCCGCGACCGGCACACGGATCGAACGCACCGAACCGCTCACGCTGAAGGTGCTCGACGAGGTCACGCAGGAAGTGGGCGCGGCCAACGTGAGCATCAGCACGGCGTTTGTCGGCGTGCAGCCGGCGAGCTATCCGATCAACACGATCTACCTCTGGACGTCGGGTCCGCACGAGGCCGTGCTGCTCGTGTCGCTCGCGCCGGAAGGGGCGCGCGACGTGCCGGCGCTGCGCGAGCGCCTGCGCGCCAGGTTGCGGACGGCTGTGCCCGAGATGACCGTGTCGTTTGAGGCCGGCGACATCGTGTCGCAAGTCATGAGCTTTGGCTCGCCCACGCCGGTGGAAGTGGCAGTGCAGGGCCTCAACCTGCCCCAGAACCGGGAGCATGCCGAGAAGGTGCGCGCGGCGCTGGCATTGCTGCCGCAGCTGCGCGATCTGCAGATCGCTCAGCCGCTCGACTATCCCACGCTCGCCGTGAACATCGACCGCGAGCGCGCTGGGCAGTACGGCCTGTCGATGAGCAGCATCTCGAAGTCGCTCGTAACCGCCACGGCGTCGAGCCGCTTTGTCGAACCCAACTACTGGCGCGACCCGGTCGGCGGCAACGGCTTCCAGATCCAGGTCGAGATCCCACAGAACCGCATGACGTCGGCCGCGGACCTCGAGGGGCTGAACGTGTCGGCCGGCGGTGCGACCACGTTGTCAGACGTCGCGACGGTGTCGACGGGCGTGATGCCCGGCATGATCGAACGCTACAACGGTCAGCGCGTGGTGAGCATGACCGCGAATCTGCACGACACCACGCTTGGCGAAGTGCTGCCGGCGATTCGCGCGGCCATCGCCTCTGCCGGCGAAGTGCCACGCGGGGTCACGGTGGCGGTGCGCGGGCAGGCAGTCGTTCTCGAGCAGACGACGAGCGGCCTCCGCAGTGGCCTGGGCCTGTCGGTGCTGGCCATCGCGCTGCTGCTGGCGGCCTACTTCCAGTCGGTGCGGCTGACCGTGGCCGTGCTCGTTGCCGTGCCCGCGGCGCTCGCCGGAGTCGCGGCGATGCTGTGGATCACGGGCACGTCTCTCAACATTCAGTCCTTTGTGGGCGCCACGATGGCCGTGGGGATCGGCGTGGCCAACGCTATCTTGCTGTTGTCGTTTTCGGAGGCAGCGCGTCTCACCGGCCTGCCGAGCGTCGCCGCTGCGGTACAGGGCAGCGCCGGCCGGCTGCGTGCGGTGCTGATGACCGCGTCGGCGATGGTCGTGGGCATGGTGCCGATGGCCCTCGGCCTGGGCGATGGCGGCGCGCAGTCGGCGCCGCTTGGCCGCGCGGTGATTGGCGGTCTTGTGGCCGCCACTGTGGCGACGCTGTTTGTCGTGCCTGCCGCGTACGCCGTGGTGATGGCACGCGCGTCGATGGGCACGGCCTCGCTCGTGCCCGTTGGCTTCGATCCTGATGGAGATGCCCAGTGATCAGCTTACCCGTGACTGTCGTGTGTGCCGTAGCCGTCGTGTGCGGGCCCGCGCTGGCGGCGGCCCAGGCGATTGAGACTGCTCGCGTGACCCCGACGGCCGGCGCGGACCGGGTCATCACGCTTCCGGGTGAGCTGCTGCCGTTTCAGGCCACCGGTGTGGCGGCGCGGGTGAACGGCTTTGTCGACCAGGTGCTCGTGGACCGCGGCTCGCAGGTGCGCCAGGGGCAGACGCTGGCCGTGCTCTCCACGCCGGAACTGGTGGCGCAGACGGCCGAGGCCCTCACGCGTGTGCAGGCGGCGGAGTCGCGGAAGGCAGAGGCCGACGCTCGGCTGGCCAGCGCTGCCACGACGCTCGAACGGCTCACGCGGGCATCCGCGACGGCCGGCGCGGTGGCGGGACTCGATCTCGAACGCGCGAGAGACGACGCCGCGGCGGCGCGGGCGCTCGTCGAGGCGCAGGTGCAGGCGGTGGCCGGCGCCGTGGCGGCGCACGACGCGGTGCGCGCCCTCGAGCAGTTCCAGCGCGTCACGGCGCCGTTTGCCGGCCGCATCGTGGAGCGTCTGGTGCACCAGGGTGCGCTCGCCGGTCCCGCGACGGGCGCGCTCTTCCGCCTGGAAGATACCTCGCGCCTGCGGCTGGTGGTGCCGGTGCCAGAAGTGAGTATTGGCACGGTCACGGCGGGACGGACCATCGAGTTCAAGGTGTCATCGCATCCCGGCCAGGTGTTCAGCGCGAAGATCGCGCGCAGCGCCGGCTCGCTCGATCCGAAGACGCGCACGATGAGCGTCGAGGCCGACGTCGTGAATCGCGCCGACGCGCTCGCGCCGGGCATGTTCTCCGACGTGTCGTGGCCGGTCGCGCGTGCTGGGGCGGGGCTGCTCGTGCCCGCCACCGCCGTCGTGACCACGACCGAGCGGACCTTCGTGATTCGTGTGACTGGCGGGAAGGCCGATTGGGTCACGGTGAAGAAAGGGCCGGCTGCCGGCGACCTGGTAGAAGTGCAGGGCGCGCTCGCGGTAGGCGACGTCGTGGTGAAGCGCGGTACCGACGAGATCCGAAACGGCGGCCTGGTGCGCACGCCGTAGTCCCCGACCGTCATTCCGAGATCGTCTTCCAGTTCTTGGCCAGATGCTCGGCCGTGCGCCACGCCAGCGCCTGCGCGGTCAAGGTGGGGTTGCGCGCGCCGCTCGTGCCCATCACCGACGCGCCCAGTACGCCCAGATTCGGCACCTCGTGTGAGAAGCCGTAGCGATTCACCACATTGGTGTCGGCGTTGTCGCCCATGCGCGTGCCGCCGTAGGCGTGCGTGTTGACACCCATCGTGCCGAGCGGGCCGCGCACGATGTCGATCGCGCCGGCGGCGCGGTACCACAGCTCCATCTTGTCCTGGATGAAGTCGTTCAACTTGCGCTCGTTGTCCTGGTAGTCGGCCGTGATGCGGCACACCGGGAAGCCGAGCGGATCCTTCACGACCGGATCGAGGTCGAGGTAGTTGTCTTCGTAGGGCAGCGTCGTCTTCTGCAGATACGCAGAGTTGACGCGGTCGGCGTTCTCTTTGACGAACGCTTTCCACTGCGTGCCCCACGACGGCGTGCGCCCGAACGTGTTCATGTTGGCCGCGCCGATGGGCCGGCGGTCGGGGTAGATCCACAGATTGCCGCCGCCGATGAAGTCGAGCCCGCCGTGGTCGAAGTTGTCGTCGGCCCAGTTGTCGATCGCCACGCCCTGCGCGGGCAGCCCGTACCAGCTGTTCAGATTGAACGGAAAAAGCGCAGTCACGCCACCGCCCTGCGCGTGCGACAGATAGTGACGCCCCACCTGGCCGTGGTTGTTCGAGAGACCCTTGGGAAACGCCTTCGATGTGGAGAGCAACAGCAGCCGGGAGTTCTCGTAGGTGTAGCTTGCGAGCAGCACCGCCTTGGCGGGCTGGAAGAACTCTTCCTTGCCGGTCACGTAGGTCACGCCAGTGACCTTGCCCACGGCATCGCACTCGATCTTGGTGACGTGCGCCTGGGTGACGACCTTCAGCTTGCCGGTCTTTTGCGCGCGCGGAATCGTGGTGACGTTGGGGCTGTTTTTCGCGTCCACATGGCAGCCGCCGCGATTGCAGAAGCCGTGGTACATGCACGGCATGCGGCCCTGATACCGCTCGGAGTTGATGGCCGCTGGTCCAGGGAACGGATGCCAGCCGAGTGCGCGTCCGGCTGCTGCCATGCGGTCGATGTAGCCACTGCTGCGCAGCGGCGGCATCGGATAGGCACGCGCGCGTGGCGCCTCGAATACGTTTCCGCGCGGGTCGAGCGCGCCCATGATGTTGCCGGCCTGGCCCGACACGCCGATCTCGTGCTCGACGCGGTCGTAAAAGGGCTCGAGCTCATCGTAGCCAAACGGCCAGTCCTCCACGGTCGACCCCGCCGGGATGCGCGAGGGTCCGTAGCGCCGCGTCGTTTCGCTGACCGTCTTGAAGTCAAACGGCGACAGGCGCCAGCTCTGCGCCCAGTAGTGGAGTGCGGTGCCGCCCACGCCGTTCATCATGGCGTGGCCGGCGGCGCGCGTCGTGGGCGCGCTGGCATTGACGCGGTGCGTCGGCACCTCGTTGTTGCACTTCTGTACCGCCATCGGCCAGTCGCGCACGTTGTTGCGGATCTCGTCGGGCGCGAAGTCCTTGCTTGTGAGCCACGTGCCGGCTTCGAGGCCGATCACGTCAAGACCCGCCTCGGCCAGTGGCAGCACGGCCACGCCCCCGGCGGCGCCCAGGCCAATCACCACCACATCGGTGCCCGGCAGGTTAGTCGGCATCGCGGTCGCTCCCGGCCGGTGTCTGGCTCACGATGGCCTTGTTGAACATGGGATTGTCGTAGGCGGACTTGCGCAGACGCGTGGGCGGCGAGAGCAGCTTCTGCTCGGCCGGCGTCACCACGGTCCGCACGCCCGGGTAGCCGATGAGGTCCCAGCCGACAAAGCCCTCGTTGCCGCCGTAGATGGGGTCGCCGAAGGTGCCTTGCCAGACGTGGCCGCGCATGAGGGCGAAGAATGCGGCAGAACTGCCGTCGAAGCCCACGTTCGCGCCCGTGGCCGTGCCGCTTTCCACATCGATGAGCAGCGAAATCTGCTTGGTTTCAGGCAGCAGCAGGAACGCGGCTCCTCGCGTCTGCCTGGCGTAACGTTCGAGCGCAGCCAGGCCGGCGGTGTAGGCGGTGCGCTGGCCCGCCAGCGGCCCTGCGAGCCCACGATCGATGTAGCGCACGGCCATGGCCTCGGTAGCGCCTGGTCCGTGCTCGTCTGACGGAATCAGCAGCTCGGCGATACGGTCGAGCAGGTCGGCTTCGTGGGCGGTCAGCGCCTTGAGCGGCTCGCGGGGCGGCCGGGGCTTCGCGCGCGCGCGCGGCTCGGCGTCGACGGCCGCACCCGGCTCGGCGTGTGCCGCCCCGGCGCTCGCGGCGGCGGCTGCCGCCGTGCCCGCAATCTTCAGCAGATCTCGTCGTGATGGTGCGCGGTCAGCCATACGGTGTCCCTCGCGAGGCGCGTGAGTGAAGGCGATCGCTAGCGCTGCGGCGGTGGCGGCTTACGCTCGTAGGTGGCCACGAGTTCGCCCTGGCCCACGATGTGTCCGGCCATGGCCTCGAGCAACTGCGCCTTGTTGAGGCCAGCCGGCAGGTCCGCTACGTCCAGAGCCCAGACGGTGAAGTGATAGTTGTGCACTTTGCCGGGCGGCGGCGCGGGTCCGCGATAGATGGGCCGGCGGAAGCCCGAGGGTCCCTGCACGGCGCCGGCGATCTCGGCCGGCATCGCGGCGGCCGGATCGATCGGGATGTTGGCCGGCAGGCCCTTGGCCGCGCCGGGGATGTTGTAGATCACCCAGTGAACGAACGGCTGCGGCATGGGCACGTCGGGGTCGTCGCAGATGAGCGCGAACGACTTGGTCGTGGCCGGGGCGCCGGTCCAGGCGAAGGCCGGCGATGTATTCTCGCCGTCGGCCGAGTGCTGTTTGGGGATGGGCTGCCCGGCCGTGATGGTGGGACTCGTGACGGTGAGGGTCGCCGGTGCCGGCTGGGCTGACGTGGACGAGGGGAGGGCCGCCGCGGCAGCGGTCAGCGCCAGAATCGACAGAAGGCGGATAGCGTTCACGCCGGGCAGTATACGCGGAGTGCAGTAACTACCGCGCGAGGCGCGCAGAAACTGCCATTTGTAACGGGGCCTGTCACCGTTACAAGTCCCCAGAAATTGCCACTAGTAACGGTGACAGGCCCCGTTACAAATGGCGTTTGGCGAGGGCGGCCACCGACTGCACCATCGACATCAGGCCCATGCCTTTGCCCATTGAGATGTTCTGACGGAAGAGCTTCTCGACGATCTCGGCATCCACGCGCGCGATGTCGGCGGCCGGCAATCCCGACAGAGCCTTGTCGAGAATCGCCGCGAGCGCCTTGGCCGACACGCCCGACGGGTTCTCGACCGCAAAGTGCAGCTTCAGTGTGCCGTCGGCGTTTGGCACCGCCCAGGCGTAGGCTTCCGACTCGCAGAACTTCACGAGGTGGTCTCGTGCGAACGGCCGCGTGGCCACCTCGGCCGGTACTTCCTTGAACTTGCGCGCGAAGTCGATGAGCAGCTGCGTGCGTTCGTGCGTGTCGGTCACGCCCGCGAACACATCGAGCAGGGTTTGCAGACGTTCGGGGTATTCAGGCATCGGCGCGGGCGGCCTTACTTTTCGACCGGCACGCCGACCATGTTGCCCCATTCGGTCCA
>JANMDX010000109.1:0-2355 GCA_031376505.1 Acidobacteriota bacterium | reverse complement strand
TTGCGTCCCACATGGGCCAGCCACGATTCGTCGCTAGCGGTTGGGGCGAAATGGTCCGCGTGCCGCTCAACGCGGCATCCCGACGCGCGCAGGATGTCCGGGAACTGCTTGCCCACATCGCGGTCGGTGAAGAAGACGACGTTCACGCCGCACGTTCGTAGACGGCGGCCTGCTCAACCTCCGCGGGCGTGAGGTCGTAGTCGGCGGCCACGTCGGTAACGCTTTCGCCGGCGTCGAGGCGTTCGGCGATGGCCTGCGTCGACACGCCGGCACGGTGCACGATGGGACGACCAAACGCCACGGCGGGATCGATCGCAATGGGCCGCACGTCGCTGGCGCCCTCGACGGACACGAACGGATAGAGCCGAATCGGCAGGCTGCGTCCGTCCCAGTCGACCCGGTGCAAGTGCTGCTCGAACACCTTGCGCATCGCCACCTGGCCGGATGCCGACAACTCGATGAGATCACCGTAGCGATCGAGAAACAGGCGGCCAGGTGCCGCCAGAAGGTCCTTGCGCAACAGCAGCTTGTCGATCTGCAGGGTGTCCTCGGCGTAGCGCAGCGCTTTGTGCAGGGCCTCCACTTTCACCTGGTGGTCCTGGCGCAGCGCGCGAAGCACATGGGCTTCCACGAGATCCCAGAACGACAGCATCAGCGGCTGCTTCGACGCCGGGCGGATCAGCGCCGCGAAGGTGCGCGGGCCGACGGTGGTGGGGTACGGTCGCCCGACGACCCACGACCGAAGGGTGCCGGAAGACAACCGGAGGTGGTGGGCCGCCTCGGTCAGGGTGTACGCAGCCTGGCTTCGAGGATCGATGTCCGCAGGGGCTCTCTTTCGGCGGGGTTGCACGTGGCCATAGTAGTCGGTTGATATCATCGATGTCAGCAGCGCCGCGGCTGGTAAGGCACACCCTGACTGCATCGAGCGTGCCACCCAGTCGGCCAGCGACAAACGCGCCGGGTTGGCCGCGCTCGCGCTCCGCGGCCCCATGCCGGCAGGGTTCGAGTGTGCAGTTTCCGAGCGCTGGCCGCTCGCCATCCCACGCACATTCTGCGACCTCGTGCGTCAGCTCCCCGTGGGTGCTCTCACCCCCTGACGCCGTGGCATTGACGCGGTGTCCGGTCGTCGGCGCCGATGAGTCGCGTCGGACACCCGCGCCTCCCGGCGACTTGTCTTGCCGTCCACAGCATTTCTGGGGACCCGCCCCCGGGGCCCCCGTCGCGCGTCGTCTGCGCGATGGGGTGGTGTCCCCTACCCTGCGTGTCGCCCGCACTCCCGGCGCGAGTGTCGGCGTCTTGCGCGACGACGACTCATAGTCGGTCGCCGCCCGAACACCACGCCAACGCCACGGCGCTGTGGGGTGCCCTGGCACCTGTGTGTGAGTAACGTCGCACCTACGGACACACGTCGTTCACCAGCCAGCTCGCGATGCTGCTGGTGCGAATCGCATCCGCCCGGAACTGGTTCAGCGTCAGCTCCCCGTAGTAGATGCTGCCATCGCCATTGAAGACGCGTGGCGGCGACGACGCGAACTGATTGCAGGCGCTGTAGGTGCGGTACAGACTGCCGTACTGGCTGAAGTTGTTCCGGATGCTCGTGGAGGAATACGGGCTGCCGGCCGTTGACGGGCACGACACCAATGTCGGCTCCCGACGCGCTCGTGCCGGCCTCGAGCAGGTAGCCGGTCGGCGCATCCCCGGTCAGCGGCGGCCCGCGAACCCTTCGGGCGCGCCCGGCACCGTGCAGCTTGGCCCGATGGTGAACGTCACTTCGTTCGACGCCCCACCCGTGCCCCAGGCGTTGGCCGCCGCCACCCGCACGAAATACGTGCCCGAGGGCGCCGGTGTCGACAGCGACGTGGCCAGCCCGACATTCACGTTCGCGATGTTCGCCAGGCCCGGGCCCGAGCCGGCGCTCAACACGAAGTGTGTCGGCGCACACCCACCCGCGCCGGGCGACCAGGCCAACGACACCACGCCCCCGGACACGCCGTGAGACAACCCCACCGGCGCTGGCGGCGCTGCTCCGCAGGCTGGGGCACCAACCGTCACCGCCACTTCGGCAGACGCCGGCCCTAGGCACAGCGCGGCTTTCGATCCGCACAACCTGCGGCTTTGTCGTCAGCGACAGGTATTAACGCAGACTTCAGGGCCGTATCATTTCACCTCGCCTTCGCCGCAGCCCGGACTGCGTTCAGAAAAGCGATTCGCGCGGCGCTCAGCTCGGGATCGGTGGCCTTCGGCGCGGCTGCGTTGATGACGATGATGATGCGGTCGTCGCGAAATGTGGAGATCGACTGGCCGAAGATGCCGATGGCCTCGTAGGCGCCGTTGTCCGGCATCCACCAAAAATAG
>JANMDX010000100.1:0-1592 GCA_031376505.1 Acidobacteriota bacterium | reverse complement strand
AAGTGCCGGCCCCCGCGGCCGGTCCAACCTCACAGGGCAAGACGGCGACAGGACATGATGGTGACCATGTCACCTCGATCTCGTGCGATGCACCACTCGGTCGCTCCGTCGCCGTGACGCTCTGGCAATCACGTGTGACGGAAAGCGCAGTACTCACGGCGATGCCTTACGGGAAGCCCCGCAGCTCGCCGTCGCGCCTGTGACTTCCTCCTGACAAATTCGAAGCGCCAACAGCTCGATACGATTCACGTGTTGCCTCGCGCCACGACAGCCGAGGCGACCACTGAATCCCATGGCGCATCTGTGGTTCCTCGACGGCGAACGGCACTGGTTCCCGACGGCGCTCGCCGGCGACGCCGTGGCCCTTCGTGACGGCGCCCTGGTCCCGTGCCACGGCGCGGACAGCCCGCGCGTCGTCTTTCGCCGGCTGGAGGGCGCCCCGGCGTCGTGGGCGCTTCTGACCGACGACGCGCATGTCCGCCTCAACGGCATGCCGGTGCTGCTTGGCCTGGCCGTGCTCGAAGATCGCGACGAGATCCGCATCGCGGGCCGCACGGCGTGGTTCTCCGCCGAGACGCTGCCAACCGTCGCCTCATTCCCCGAGTCGGCCACACGCGGGTATTGCCCGCGCTGCAAGCAACCACTTGAGGCCGGCACCCCAGCGGTGAAGTGCCCGGCGTGCGGCCTGTGGCACCACGCGTCAGACGACTTGCCCTGCTGGACGTATGCGCCGACGTGTTCGGCGTGCGTCCAGCCCACCGCGCTCGACGCCGGCTTTCGCTGGACACCGGAGGACCTGTAGCCATGGCACACGTCATCGTCGTCGGCGCCGGCGCTATTGGATCGCACGTCGTGACCCTCGCGGCCCGGATGGCGCTCGTGGACGAGCTCACGATCGTGGACCCGCAGTCCTACGAACCGGGGAACCTGGCGAACCAGAACATTGCCACCGCGGATATCGGCAGGTCGAAGGCGCAGGCGCAGATGCGCGGGGCCAAGCTCGTGCGCCACGACCTGGCCGTCACGGCCTACGCCTTGCCAGTGGAGTCGCTGCCGTTGGGGCGCCTGCGGGCCGACGTCATCCTGGCGTGTGTCGACTCGCGCCGCGCCCGCATGACGATCAACCAGGCGGCGTGGCGCCTGGGCGTGCCGTGGGTGAACGCGGGCATCGATGCGTCGGGGCTCGTGCGCGTTCAGGCGTTCGTGCCCGGCGCCGATCAGGCCTGCCTCGAGTGCGCCTGGGACGCAGCCGACTATGCCCTCGTGGAGCAGACCTACCCCTGCGCCGCGGTGTCGTCGGCGCTGCCCACCGCGAGCTCGGCGGCTCTCGCTGCGCTTGCGGCGTCGTTGCAGGCGATCGAGTGCGAGAAGCTGCTGGCGGGACGTCTCGACGACGCGCTCATTGGCCGAGACGTCATGGTGGACACTCGGCACCACCGCCACTTCGTCACGACCTTCCAGCGACACACGGCCTGCCGGATGCCGGATCACGAGGGCTGGCAGATTCGCGAGTCCAGGGTCAATCCGATGTCGACCGGATTCGACGAACTGCTGGCCGCCGTGGCGCCGGGGCTCGAGTCGTCGCCCGACCT
>JANMDX010000086.1:0-7144 GCA_031376505.1 Acidobacteriota bacterium | reverse complement strand
CGGACCGGGCTTGCGCTTTTCGTGGACGGTATACCGCGGCAAGGCCGAGGCCGTGGCGTTCTCGCCCGACCAGATGAAGGCATGGACCGACACCCGCGCCTACGGCAACTCGCCGTGGTCGCCACCGTGGTTCATTCCGGAAGCGCCAAAGGACGGCAAGTGGTTGTCGCAAGCCACGTTCAGCGAGCCTGGGGAATACGTGCTGCGGGGCGTGGCCAGCGACGGCGCGCTCTTCACCTACAGCAACGTCACCATCGTCGTGACGCGCTGAGCGCCGGCGGCCCCCCGGAACGAACTGTAACGCCGACAGCTCTCGCAGGGAATCGGGCATGCCCGAGAACCCGAATGACTAAACCCAAACCTCTTAGACGCTGGCCCATACGGTGCCTGCCACGTTTTTGAATCGGACCGCTTTATCCTGACGAGTTTCGCAGGATGTCGGTAGGGGTTCGCAGGTCCAATTCTTGTTAGGCCAACACGAATACCATTCGGGTGATTCGAACTAGGTGCAATCGATGAGCTTTGCTCGTCACTCACTTCTGCTGCTCGGGACATGCGCAATCCTGGGTGCATTGGCGACAGTGGAGCTGCCGTGGAATGATCGCGAGCCTGCACTCGTTGCGGCAGGCGCTATCCCGAGTGGCGTGGCGGCAGGCCTCTCATTGATCAATCCTCTAGGGGCCGGCGTGATTGCCACCGCTGGAGTCCTCATTGGCTTCGCAGTCGTAGCTGAGTTGCGGCCCGATCCTGGCTCTGAGAACTATCCTCTGGGTCTGAATCTTCTGTGGGTGGCCCTCTGGGTCTTGCCAGTGGCGCTTGTCTTGGGCGTTGTCGGCCGATGGTTGAATCGATCGAGCCGTGTGGCCTAACACGCGCATGAACCCGGCGGCGGTCAGCTTCTGCGGCATCATCCGGGCATTCGGGCGCCGCGGGTTATGCGCCGTCCGTTAGAGCGACAGAATTCAAGACCATGGTCGTAAAACGAGTGGTGCCAATCATCAAGGTGTCGGACATTCGAGTGGCGCTCGACTTCTACTGCGCGACGCTCGGCTTCGTCACGGACTTCAAGTACGTGGCCAGCTCAGACGGACCGGCGTACGCGGGCGTATCCCGTGACGGCAATCAAGTGCATCTGTCGACGTTTTCGGGCGATGGCGTGTTGGGTACGTCCGGACGGAAATACTCTGCGATCTGGCAGTCCAGCCCCACAAGCTGGCTAACATCAAAAACCGCCGACACGCCGCACGATGCTCGACGGCGCGCGGGCTGATTTGGCATCGTTAGCTGGGTCAACACGAGACCAAAGCCCGGACTCGGACTGATTCCTGACGGCCCTGCCGAGCAGCGTGCGACTCGGTTATACGATCGGTATGAAGACAGCCGTGTCGCTGCCGGACCGCGTGTTCCGCGAGGCGGAGGGCTACGCAACACGCACGCAGAAGTCTCGGAGCCAGTTGTATGCCGAAGCCCTGGCCGAGTACCTCACCCGACATGCCCCGGACGAAGTGACCGAGGCGATGAACCGTGTGGTCGATGAACTCGGCGACGCCCCACCGGACTCCTTCGTGAAGCAGGCCGGCCGGCGGGTGCTGAGGAGCGTGGAGTGGTAGACGTCGCGCAAGGGGATGTCTGGTGGGCGGACTTGCCCGAACCCACGGCTCCGGTCCCAGCTTCCGACGCCCGGTCGTTGTGGTCCAGGGGAATCCATTGAATCGCAGTCGCACCGCCACAGTCGTGTGCGTGCCGCTGACGAGCAACACGATCTGGGCTGGCGCGCCTGGCAACGTACGGCTCTCGAACAGGGCGACCGGGTTACCGAAGGAGTCGGTCGCCAACGTGTCGCAGATCATCGCACTTGATCGTTCGCTCCTCACGGAGCGGGTCGGGCGTCTGGGGCCGAAGCCGCGCGCGCAGGTCATGCACGGCATCGATGTCGTTCTGGGCCGATGAACCAGCCGCTTGCAGCCGACAGCGGCCCGGCGAAATCATGAGGCCGCCGCGGCTGAAGCGCGGTCGTTGATATGGCTGTGCCCGCTCTTTCCGGGCTCTTCGTTGTGCAGGTCCGTCTGGTCGGCGGCACCGCGTTCTAGCGACGGTTGACGCTGCTGATACCCGCGGGTTGGGTACCGCCTCGACTGTGGTTCGTCGCGAAGCCGCCTCGCTCATTGCCTACATTGGCATGCAGTCGCCTGGCGAGCTCTCTACATCCGTCCGGACAAGAGCGGCTATCCATCGAGCCGGCCCTAGGTTGCGGGCACTGCTGGGTGGCGCAGAGCGCTCGCCTTCCGGGTGCTCGTCCCAAAGCTGGAGCGCCGTGGGGTCGACGTGGTGCCTCTCGACGACGAGATTGATGGCAAGCACGCAGAGGATGCGTCGACCAGGTAGAGCCGTGCGTTCGGCGCGCAGAGCGCGAGCCGGAGAAAAGTCCACGTCGACCCGACGGCGCAAATCGTGGACTGCGTCCTCCCAGTGGGCCGAGACAATCGCGCGTTGCCCGATCATGCCATCGAGCGACCGCAGGCGCTCCTTGTCGATCCGGAACCGGGCGTCGGGATGCAAGAGGATGCGCACCGTCACGATGGTCGCGGGCGCCACGTCGCGCGTTTCGACGATGATGGCGTCGTGCGACACCTCATTTCAGTGTGCCCATCACGACCTTGGACCCGTGCCCAGGACGCGCCCCCGCGACCGCCGGGGCAGCGTAGGCGAACGCCGCCAACGCGATCAGGGATTCACGTATCACAACTCCGCCTCCTGCTGGTCGCGCCCAAATAGGCGATACAGTACCGGCAACACCAATAGCGTCAGCGCCGTCGATGACAGGATACCGCCAGCCACCACTGTGGCCAGCGGCCGCTGCACCTCGGCCCCACGGCCAGTCGCCAGGGCCATCGGCAAGAACCCGAGCGAGGCCACGAGCGCGGTCATCAACACGGGCCGCAGCCGCGCCACGGCGCCCTGCATCACCGCGTCCTCGAGCGGCTGACCGTCGTCGCGCAACTTGTTGATGAAGGTGATCATCACGAGGCCGTTCAACACGGCCACGCCCGAGAGGGCGATGAACCCCACAGCCGCCGAGATGGAGAACGGGATGCCGCGCACCCACAGGAAGAACACGCCTCCGGTCAGCGCCAGCGGCACGCCCGTGAACACCAGGAGCGCATCGCGCACGTTGCCGAACGTCATGAACAGGAGTCCGAAGATCAGGAGCAGCGCTACCGGCACGACGACCTGCAGACGCGTGCGCGCCGACAGCAACTGCTCGAACTGGCCACCCCATGTGGTCCAGTAGCCGGGCGGCACGGTGACGGCGTCGCGGATCCGCTGCTCGGCCTCGGCCACGAACGACCCGATGTCGCGGCCACGCACGTTTGCCGTCACCACGACGCGCCGTTTGCCGTTCTCGCGGCTCACCTGATTCGGGCCAGGGGCCACCTCGAACTCAGCGACGGCCCCGAGGGGCACGAACCCGCCCCCGCTGCTCGCCGCGGCCACGCCGACGCCCGTACTCCGCGGCAAGGGCACGGGAATGTGCGCCATGGCGTCCATGTCGGTACGGAGCGTCTCTGGCAGCCGCACGAGGATATCGAAGCGGCGATCGCCGTCGAATACCTGCCCCACGGTCTTGCCGCCGATCGCCACTTCGATCACGTCCTGCACGTCGGCCACGTTGAGCCCCAGGCGCGCCATCTCAGCCCGCTTCAGACGAATCGTCAGAATCGGCAGGCCGGTGGTCTGCTCGAGCTGGGTGTCGGCCGCGCCGGGCACGGCCGCCAGCACGGCTTCGATGCGTTCGCCCACCTCGGCCAGCACGTCGATGTCGTCGCCGAACACCTTCACCGCCACGTCGCTGCGCACGCCGGCAATCAACTCGTTGAAGCGCATCTGAATCGGCTGGATGAACTCGTAGTTGTTGCCGGGCACGAGCGGGAGCTCGCGCTGCATCTGCTCGACCAGGTCGGTCTTCAGGCGTCGCGGATCCGGCCACTGATCGCGGGACTTGAGCATCACGTAGGTGTCGGCCACGCTCGGCGGCATGGGATCGGTGGCGATCTCGGCCGTGCCGATCTTGGAGAACACGTAGTCCACTTCGGGATAGGTCTTGAACTTGCGCTCCACGGCGTGCTGCATGTCGATCGCCGTCGAAAGGCTCGTGCCCGGGATGCGCAGCGCATGCACCAGCAGATCGCCCTCGTCGAGACTCGGGAGGAACTCGCTACCCAGACGCATCGCCATGGCGCCGGTCACCAGCATCAGCGCACCAGCGAGCGCCAGTGTCGCCGCCCGCTGGCGCATGGCCGTGGCCAGCACCGGCCGGTAGGCGCGTTCGGCCCAGGTCACGACCGGGCTTTCCTTCTCGGAGACGCGGCCCGTCACGAACAAGGCCACGGCCGCCGGAACGAAGGTGACCGACAGCACCATTGCCCCCAACAGAGCGGCCAGCACCGTGAACGCCATCGGGTAGAACATCTTGCCCTCGATGCCACTGAGGGTGAGGATTGGCAGGTAGACGATCATGATGATCAGCTCGCCGAACATCGTGGCGCGCCGCACCTCTTTCGAACCCTCGAATACGGTCTCGAAGCGCTCCGCTCGGGTCAGCAGGCGGCCCAGCTCATGCTGCCGCGCGGCCAGCCGGCGCATGCAGTTCTCGACGATGATCACGGCGCCATCGACGATGATGCCGAAGTCGAGCGCGCCCAGGCTGAGCAGGTTGCCGCTCACCCCCCACTCAACCATGCCGGTGATGGTGAAGAGCATCGAGAGCGGGATGACACACGCGGTGATGAGCGCGGCCCGCAGGTTGCCCAGGAACACGAACAGCACGACCACCACGAGGAGCGCGCCGAGCATCAGGTTCTCGCGCACGGTGGCGATCGTGGCATCGACCAGCACCGTGCGGTCGTAGACCGTCTTGGCGATCACGCCGGGCGGGAGCGTGCGGTTCACGTCTTCCATCCTGGCCGCCACGCGTTGCGCCACCACGCGGCTGTTCTCGCCCATCAGCATCAGCACGGTGCCAAGCACGATTTCCCGGCCGTCTTCCGTGGCCGCGCCACTGCGCAGTTCACTGCCGAAGGTCACGTCGGCGACCGCACTCAGGTAGACCGGTGTGCCCTGGTGGGTGCCGACGACGATGCGCGTGATGCCCTCGATGTCCTCGACCTGCCCAGGCGCGCGGATCAGGTACTGTTCGCCGTTCTTCTCGATGTAGCCAGCGCCGATGTTCGTGTTGTTCCGCGCCAGGGCGTTGAGCACGTCGGCAAACGACAGCCCATGCGCGCGCAGCCGATCGGGAAAGGGTGTGACGTGGAACTGTTTGGTGAAGCCGCCGATGCTGTTCACGTCGGCCACGCCCGGCACGGTCTTCAGTTGCGGCCGCACGATCCAGTCCTGGATCTCGCGTAGATCCATGCCCGAATACGGCTGGCCGGCGGCGTTCCTGGCGTCGGGCGTGGCCTCCACGGTCCAGAGGAAGATCTCTCCCAGGCCGGTGGCGATCGGCCCCATCGAGGGCTCGAGCCCGGCTGGCAGCCGGGCCTGCACCTCCTGGATGCGTTCGGCAATGAGCTGGCGAGCGAGGTAGATATCGGTGCCGTCCTCGAAGATCACCGTCACCTGTGACAGGCCGTAGCGCGAGATCGAGCGCGTCTCCTCGAGCCGCGGCAGCCCCGCCATCGCCGTCTCGACCAGATAGGTGACACGCTGTTCGGCCTCGAACGGCGAGTAGCCCGGCGCCTCGGTGTTGATCTGCACCTGCACATTGGTGATGTCGGGCACGGCGTCGATGGCCAGCCGCGTGTAGTTGTAGAGGCCCCACAGGGCGGCGGCCACGGTGGCCACGACCACCAGGCCACGGTGGCGAATCGAAGCGCGGAGAATCCGTTCGATCATGGGGTGCAGTCCTAGTGGTCGTGCGTGGCGCCGAGCTTGCCGATCTCCGCCTTCACGGCGAAGCTGTTCGCCGCGGCGTAGTGAGTGCCCGCGCTGAGGCCGCTCAGCACCTCGACCCAGGGCCCGTCGGTACGGCCCAGTTCGAGCGGGCGCGCCTCGAACCAGTCGCCGAACTTCACGAACACCACCTGCCAGTCGCGAAACGTCTGGATGGCGTCGGCGGACACGGCGATCGGCACCGTGGTTTCCTCACGCACGAGCGTCACCGTCACGAACAGGCCCGGCCGCCACGATCCCGGGCCGTTGGCCAATGTGAGCCGCGCCGTCGCCGCGCGCGTCGTCTCACCCACGAGCTGGCCGATGAAATCGATGCGTCCGTGGGCCTCGATGCCCAGGTCCGTCGACACGACCAGTCCGTTCTGGCCCTGTCGCACGGCGCCGAGATCCTTGGCGGGCACCGACAGCGCCACCCACACGGTCGACAGGTCGGTGACGGTGAAGATTGCAGTGTCGGCCGCCACCGACTCGCCCACGGTCACGTGGCGTTCCGTCACCGTGCCGTCGATGGGCGCCCGCACCTCGTGCCGCGCAAGGTTGTCCACCGGGGCGGCGGC
The DNA here is from genome assembly GCA_031376505.1 of Acidobacteriota bacterium. Taxonomy (GTDB): domain Bacteria; phylum Acidobacteriota; class Vicinamibacteria; order Vicinamibacterales; family UBA2999; genus CADEFD01. The sequence continues at coordinate 635 of JANMDX010000086.1, read as the reverse complement.
CAGCGTGGCAATCGCGTCTACGGCCACACCCAGCACCTGCAGTTCCTGCGCCGCCAGCTGTTGCTTCAGCGCCGCTTCGGCGAGCACGCGCCTGGCCTCGAGGTAGTCGCGCTCGGCTGAGATCTTCTTCTTCCACAGGGCCTCTTCGCGCTCGACCGCCACGCCCGCGAACGCCGCCTGTTGCGTGGCGCCGAGGTAGGCGCTCTTGGCGCCGGCCAGCTCGCGGCTGTTCACCACCGCCATCAGCTCGCCACGGCGCACGCGGTCGCCGGCCTTCTTGAACACGTCGGTGACTACGCCCTGCAGCCGCGGCACGACGCGCGCGACCCGCGTGGCGTCGGCGGTCACCTCGCCTGGCAGGGCGAGAGTCGTGCGCATCACGCGCGGGCCGGCCGTGGCGATGACGATACCCGCGCTCGTGACCTGGTCGGCCCCGAGCTGCACCTTGCCTTCGATCTGCGCGTAGGTCCACATGTGCTGCTTCCCGGCGCGCTTGGCCAGCACCGTGACGTCGAAGGAATGTGGTTCCTCCACGACGGCCACGCCGCGCAGGTAGTCGGCCTCGGGCGTAAACCTGATGCGGTCCACCCGGCCCCCGAGCCGGTGCAACTCGACCACGAGGTCGACCTCGCCCG
>JANMDX010000055.1:0-26861 GCA_031376505.1 Acidobacteriota bacterium | reverse complement strand
CTACTTCGTCATGCTGGAATTCGAGCTCCGAGGCGAGAACTACAGTAAGGCCGAACACAACCGGCGGCTTCAACAGGTCATCGGCCGCAGCAAGGGCTCGATCGCTCGCTGGCTACTTGCCGCGGCAGAACTACCAGATGCGGCTTGTCGCCCAGCGTTTCGACCCGAAGACCCTATCTGTAACGGGCCAGCCAGTGACGATTCTCACTGATGTGCGGACCCAGTCATCGCTCGGCACCGCCCAATACTCGGTCAGCCGAAACGGGACGCTCGTGTACGTATCCGGAGCGTCTGATCGCTCAGAGCGAGTCCCTGTCACGGTAGACCGCTCAGGTGGGGTGTCAGCTCTCAGCTCAGAGAAGGGCGCTTGGACGACTGTTCGCGTGTCGCCGGACGGAAAGTTCGGCCTGCTGGGGTCTCAGGGGACTCCACGCAATCTCGCGATTCTAGACAATGCGCGAGGCACCTCAACAGACCTGCCTGCCGGCGTCGGGGATTTCGTCACATCTGCGGCCTGGATTAACAACCACACAGCCATGATTGCAAGGAGGAGCGAAGACGACCGCATTCGTGTGTATCGGCTGGATATAGCCACGAAGTCTGCCAATGTGATCTTAACGGCACCCGATACGGGCGCCTTGAGACACTTGTCTGTTTCGAAGGACGGCACGGCCGTCTTCGCGTACTCAGACCTCAATGGTTCTTTCGACATCTGGACGATGCCTCTCGCGACCCCATCGGCGGCGAAGAAATGGCTCGCCACCCCGGCACGAGAAGACACACCCAGCATTTCACCCAGTGGCCAGCTCATTGCCTACGTCTCCAATCAGACGGGGCGATTCGAGACCTACATCGCGCCCGCGGCGCAAGCAGAAAACTCCGTCCGAGTCTCACCAGATGGAGGCCTTGAACCCCTGTTCTCGCGTGATGGCAGAGAGCTGTTCTTTCGGCGAGGCGACGAGATGTGGGCGTGGGGTATCACCATCGGCGCCGACGGCGTGATCGACGCGCGCACGCCGACGCTGCTCTTCAAAAGCAACCAGCTCAGAGCGCAGGAACCACCGGGCCGAGCCTACGACGTCTCGCCCGACGGTTCCAGGTTCTACATGCTTCGCGACGACCGGAGTTCCGACCAGATTCACGTGATCTTCAACTTCTTTGAACTACTGAAGCAGAAGGTGCCCTGACTCTAGCCCGGGGTGACGTTGCCGTGCGAACGGGGAAAAGCGAGGCGGCTGCGGGTCGGATAACGGCCGTTTCGTTGACCCCGGGGACCGGTTCATGATGACTATCGTCCGCTGGCACTATTATCTGGGACGTCGCGGCGCGAGTTCGAGCGCCGGGTGCGCCCACCCATGAGCACTCGCATTCGCCGGGATGTCATCGATGGCGTGACGGTCTTCTGGACCCCTCACGCCGCGCGCCGCATGGGCGCGTTGCAGTTCAGGGTCGGCCAGAGCGACGAGACACCGTCGACCGCGGGTGTCAGCCATATCGTCGAACACCTGGCGCTCTTCTCGACCGAACGCCGCTCCTACCAGTTCAACGGCGCTGTCGACCCGGTTCGCACGATCTTCCACGCGATGGGCACAGATGCAGAACTGCCGGCGTTCTTTGCCGCGGTGACGGCCCGACTCTCGGCGCTGCCGCTCGAGCGGCTCGACGCCGAGATGCGCGTGCTGCGTGCCGAGGCCACCAACCGGCCGCTGACGCTGGCGACACAGCACCTCTGGCATCGCTACGGACCAAGCGGGTTCGGGTTGCCGGCGCTGCCGGAGTTCGGCCTGCACACGTTGACCGGTCCCCAAGTGTCGGCGTGGGCGGCGACGCGCTTCACCCGAGGCAACGCGGTGGCGTGGTATTCCGGAGCGCCGCCAGACGACCTGCGCTTCGCCCTGCCGGAGGGCCCGAGGCACGCGCCGGTGGCCCGGAGCGAAATCCCGGGCCTGCCGGATCGGCTCTGGGTCGGCTCGCCGCTGTCCGGCATCGCCTTCGGCGTCGTGCTGACCCGTACGGCGGCGGGGGCGCTGGCGCTCCGCGTGCTCACGCAACGGCTCGAGCGACGGTTGCGCCACGACCGCGGGCAGAGCTACGAGGTGAGCCTCGCCTACGTTCCGCTCGACGCCGCGCAGGCCGTCGGCAGCATCTACGCCAGCTGCCTGGCCGATGACGTGGCGCAGGTCCGCGCAGAGTTTCTGACGGTCGTCGATGCCCTGGCCGGCGACGGCCCGACCCAGGAGGAGATCGACTGGGAAGTGGCTGCCTACTCGCGGCTGCTGCAGGACGACGACAGTATCTACGGCGCCCTCGACGCGGCTGCGCACGACGAGCTGCTCGGCGCCCTGCCGCTCAGCCCCGAACAGCACCTCGAAGAGATGCGGGCGCTGCAGCCCGCCGCCCTGCGCGCCGCCTTCGCCACGGCCGTCACCCGCGCCAGCCTCATCGACGGTGTCGGCAGCGCGCCCGTCAAGGGCGGGTGGGCCGCCCCGGTCGGCGCCACACGAGTCGACGGACGGCGGCTCGATACGGTCACGCACCGGTTCTGGCAGACGCGTCAGGAGCACCTGCTGGTCGGCAACGACGGGGTCTCGTGGGTGCACGACGCTAGCGGCACGGTGCTCAGCGTCGACTACGCGCGCTGCGCGGTGCTGGTCGTCGAGGGGCCGCAGCTGACGCTGTTCGGCGAGAACGGGACCTCGATCCTCGTGCACCGCGATTACTGGCGCGGCGGCGACATCGCCGTCCGAGATATCGAGGCACTGGTAGCCGCCGACCGGATCATCCGGATCGAACCACCGGCCGCGGCGGCCCCGTGATCCTGACGGCCGCTGGCTCGTCAGAGAGACACTCGACTGGTTCGATCGGCACCTGGGACCGGTGCAGTGAGAAGCAGGATCAGCGCTCTTTGCCCCGCCAGTCCACGCAGCAGTCCGCTCATGATCAAAGCCCCGTAAGCTTCGAGCTCGAACCCGCGTTCAACGTAAGGAGCGGCGCGATTGCGCTGTACCTGTTTTTTACCTGATACTCAGGCTTTGAGTGGATTTGGTGGATTGAGGGCTTCGGATCAGGCCTAAGTCGTTGATGGGAGCGGGAATCGCGGGAACGAATCCCACCCTCTCCGCCAACAATAAGTCATTTCAGTTCAACAACTTACGGTCTTCCAATGGCTGAGCTGTACCTGTTTTGTACCTGAAGTCGCCACGTGGGTGGGTTTTCCACCCACGACTTGGGTCGTCGCCCCGTGCTGCGGACGGCCAATCGGCTGTGCCCGACGCAGCCAGGCGGGCACGGGCGGCGCGCAGCGTTGCGCCCCTGGGGGGAGCCATTCGCCGTTACTCCGTTGATCCTGATTCAGCGTGTACACCGCTGAATCGTGTTGATGACGCAGCGCGTGCGCGCTGCGCCTCAACTCGCTCGCCCGTGTGTGAGTTCGGCGCGCGTCGAAGCGCGACGGGCCATCAAGTGCCGACGCCACCGCGAAGTCGCGCAGCCAAACACTCTCAGCGCACCCTATCAGAACCGATAGCTGAGCGCCGTGGCGCACAGAGGCGCCGGAGGCAACCGGACACGGTAGGACCGAGTGAGGTCTGGATCGACCTGAGCTAACCCGAATACACTCCGTTTCGGGAGCGGTCATGAGCAAGCCCATCGAAATTCCCTACACGGAATTTCAAGCGATCGAAAGCGAACTTGACGAGGGACCGATCGGCGACGGCCGTGACGATGAGGGGCGGCCATTCTGGATTCGGCGCTACGTGTCGCGCCGCACCGGGAAGATGTACGACCTTGTGTGGGTCAGCGGTGTCGATAAGGTGCCGCGCTGTGTCGAAATATCCAGTCCCAGCACCTAAGACAGCACCGCGATCAGCGCGAGCGACCTCGTCGGGCAGGAAGCACGTGCGCGCTGTGGTCCGGTAGCGGTCGTGTGTGTTCGCCATGCGGTCGGAATGGTCACGAAGCGCAGCCAGCGTTCCGCAGAGCGTGACGTAGACAAGGGCGGGCAGGGCGCCCGTGAGCTCGGTGCCGCATTCGATCGACGGCGCCGGTCATCTGCGCGTGGGGAGCCAGCGTGCCGTGGGCGCGGAGCATCTGGCCCGTGTTGCGCTTCGGCATCGCGCTGAAGCTTGAGTCGTGCGCGCGTCGCGGATCGTTGGCACGGGAGTGGCCGGACTCAGCGCCTGGTGAGTGCGCCGGCGAGGGCGATCAGCGCGACGCCGGCGATGAGGACGATCTGGCGCGAGCTCGAGGTGACGGCGCGGCCGTAGTCGGCGATCTCGGCCATGCGGGCCGCGTCCCCGGGGAGCGACGGGGCCAGCAGGGCCACTCCCAAAGCCAGCACGCCGGCGCCGCCGACGATGAAGCCAAGCGTTCGTTTCATCTCTGACTCGCTTTCTGTGTCGCCGCGCTCAGGAGTGGGGCGGCAGGAACACGCCGCGAAGGGCTGCTGCCGTCCGCGTGAGATCGATCCAGTCCTCGACGAACGACTCCTTTAGCCCCGTGCCCAGCCGGAATCGGTGGCGCAGGTTCGGCGTCGTCACAACGACCAGGTCGACTTTCTTGCCGTCGTCGGGCGCCGTCGCCTTGTCGACCTCGGCGATGTCCTGCCAGGGGATGGCGAGGCTCCCGGGCTGACCGAACCACTCGACGAACTCGGCGCGGCGGCGCGGACTCAACTCGGCTTCGACATGGTCGCGTGTCAACTGCGTGAGCTCGCGTCCGAGGTTGGCGAGGCTCAACAGCTCCGGCAGCCACCCGCCGGCGGCGCCCTTCGCGAACGCCGTCGTCACCGATTCGTGATGCGGGTTGGCCAGGAAGAAGAAGTGACGTCTGGTGGCGACGATGGCGCCGTGCCACGTCGACTCGTCGTTGTCAGCGAAGTGCCGGACGCCGAACGTCATCGCGTGCAGGGTCGTCGTGGCGTCCAGCGTCGCCAAGTCCTCCAGCGGCGAGCCGTCCGGGGGGGGCGACGAGGCCAGCCAGGTGATGTCCGCCGCGACGCGGTCGAGCGCGGCGCCGTGACCGAGGATCTGCAAATAGTGGCGTGCGAGCACCTGCAGCAGGACGATGGGCGGCACGCCGCGCTTGGCCAGGGCGGCGGCGATCTGGTCCGGCGTCTCGCTACGCTCGATGCGCGCGTTCACGTCGTCGATGAACGTTGCGATCAGCTGCACCTGCTCGCCGTGGGCCTGGTGGTCACGCAGCGTCCGGCCCTGCGCCGCGAGGCCAAGCGCGCCGAGAGCGACGCACGTGAGCCCCGCCTCCAGGCGGCCGGCGGTGAGCAGCGAGGCGCCCAGCGCGATCACGCCAAGCTGCAGGACCAAGCGGACCATGTGGTCAGTGCGCTACGACAGATCGCCGCCGCAGTGAGGGCAGCGTTCCAGGAGTTCGATCGCCCGGACGGGCGACATCTGGGTCTTGGCCAGCGGCACCCGCCTGGCGCAGTACGGACACGGCACCGTGGGCTGCGGCAGCCGCGGGTAGACGACCGTGATGGTCACGGCCAGGGTCGCCACCGCGGCGAAGAGCGCGATGGTGATGGACCAGTCGGGGATGGCGTCCATGGTCGTGAGGGTGGTCAGCAGGAACACGACCGCGGCCGCGCCGTAGGCCAGCCAGGTGCCGCGCGTCGACCACCGTGTCGCCGCCTCACTCCTGGCGAGGAGGTACCGCCGGTAGGCCGCCTGCCTGATGGCGTCGACGGACGGTTCGGACTCGTCGGATTGGATTGTCATTCGGGCGCCCTTTAGAACGGCAAGGCCGTGTAGAGCTCGTGGCTCACGTTGAACGGTCCCTCGACGATGCCGAGCACGTGCCGGTTCGACCAGACGACGTATTCGAGCTGGCCTTGCAAGACGATCTCAACGCCGACCTCGCGCGTCTTGTCCTTCTCGTCGACGAGGATGGTCCGCCGGATCTCCTTGAGGGCGGCCTTCGCGATCATCTCCTTGATCTCGGCGTCGACGGCGCTGCGTGCCACCGCCATCGACGGAAAAGCCACGGCCGCAGCTTCAAGATACATCCCGTCGACGCTGCGGTAGCGCGCCTTCAACGCGTCGACCGCGCCCTGCACCTGGACGCGCTTCACCTCGAGCATCAGGAACCGGCCCGCGGCGCGTGGCAGCAGGGTCTCGAGGCGACCGCTGTTCGGCGCCGATGACTGTGGCGCACGCGCCGGATCGACGCCGCGCTGCCGCAGGAACGCCCAGAAAGCGTCGTTCGTGCAGGCGCGGCCCTCGAACCCGTAGGTGAAGGCGTCGATGCGCAGGCCCGCCGAGCCGTGCGCCTGCTGGTCGAACCACGGGCTGTCGAGGTCGTCGCCGGCCCGTCGCAGCGAGAGGATGGCCTCGTCGTCGTCCCCGGGGTCGAGTACCTTGCGCTGGGCGGCGTCGAAGGCGTAGCTGCCGGCCAGGCAGTCGGCCTGCAGCTCCTGCTGGATGGTGAGCAACCCCGCGGACGTATCGAGGTAGCCGAGCTGCCGCTGCACCAGGTGTCCCCACTCGTGCGCCAGGATGAAGACCGGTGCGAAGTCGCCGAGGCGGTACTGGCTGGCGAACATCGTGACGTCCCAGTAGATCTTGTTGGTGGCGGGACAGTAGAACGCGTTGGGGTGCTGCACGGCGCCGCAATCGGTCATCGCCGGCGCCTGGAAACGCACAACCTCGGCCGGTGGCCGGTAGTTCGGGAGCGTGCGCGTCCAATACGCGTTGATGTCGCGTCGCGCCCCGTCCACGAACGACAGGAGGTTGGGCGGGAGGAGGCTCGGTGCGATCTGGGCGCTGGACCCGCCACGATGAGCCAGTCCGGCCAGCATGGCGACGACAACGGCGGTGTGCCGCCACACGCCGAGGCGCCTCATCGCCGAGTCTCCGTCGCGGCGCCGAGTCTCGCCCTGGTGATGAGGATCGCGCGACGCAGCGCCACGACTTCACGGTCGGCTTGCGCGCGATCGGGCTCGGCGGCGAGGCGCGACAGGCGACGCTTCGCCAGGGCCAGCATCACCTGTCGGTTGTGCAGCGCCGCCACGGTGCGCAACCGGCCGACGCGTGCGCTCGCTAGCAACCCGACGTAGCGGAGCTGTCGTCGGCCCACGTTCATCAGCAGCGCCAGGTCGTCGGCGGTCACGTAGCCATCAGCGGCCTCACTCGACAGCTCGCGGGCGATGGCTCGACGTTCCGAGACCAGGCCGTACACGCCGAAGGCAACGACCGCGATGAGGGGCAGGGCCAGCGCCACGCGGCTGCGCCACAGCGCGGCTTCCCCACCGAGCGCGTTGCCGTGCGCGAGCAGCTCGTGCCCCGCATGGGCCGCGATGGCGACGACCAGCGCGACCAGCGGCCAGATCCACCGTGCGCGCGACGATGTCGTCAGCGCCAGGCCGAACCCGGCGCCGAGGATGGCCCCGAACACGCCTTGCGCCAGCCCCGTCAGGGCCGACACGCCGGCCGCCGTGACCACGCCGCCCGTCGCGAATGTGAGCGAGGCGGCGGGATCGAGATTGGCGATCACATCACCACAGGCGAAGCCGAGCCCGGCCGCGGCGCCGTAGATCAGTCCATCCACGGAGTCCGACACCTCGGACCAGCCTTGGAGGCGTCCGACCTCCGTGAGGATGCCGAAGGTGACGGCGAGCGCGGCGAACGATGCCAGTTCGCGCTGGGCGGTGCCGGGCCAAGTCCCGAAGTTGAGGACCACGGGGTCCACCGACAGGTGAAGCGCGCCGGCGCCGGCGCCACCAAGCACGAAAGCGACGAGCAGGCTCCAGATCGGCTCGCGCTCGTTGACGTCGGCGAGACGCACGAGCGCAAGGTAGGCGAGGGCCACGACCAGCGTGGCCAGAACCTAGTCGAACGAGCTGCTCAGCATAGGGAGGCCAGCGAGCGGCCGCTAGCGTAGCACGGCCGCCGTGGCAAGCTGTGACAATCTGGAACATCCGTCTGGGGGCTCAGTCCCCAGTGCGCAGCAACGGCGAGACCGGCTCTTGGCCGCCAATTCACGCGGCAGTCCGCTCGTGATCAAGGCTTCGTAAGGTTCGAGCTCGCGCCCGCGTTCAAGGATTGAGGCGCCGCGATTGCGCTGTCCCTGTTTTGTACCTGATACTCAGGCTTTGAGTGGATTTGGTGGATTGAGGGCTTCGGATCAGGCCTAAGTCGTTGATGGGAGCGAGGATCGCGGGAACGAATCCCACCCTCTCCGCCAAATAAGTCATTTAGAATCAGTTGTTTAAGTGGATGGGCTAAGCCATTTCGCGGCACCAATCTTGCGTTTTAATACATCGTGTATGCTGTAGTTCAGTTTTTGGTGGAACTGAGGCATGAACGATGTACCAAGCCAAGTCGCCGGCACCGGTGCCCCGGAGTCGCTGAGGCTTCGCCAACAACTGACGTCCGTGCTGCGCGCCAGCAGTCAGTTCGTGACGATCGACTCGGCGGTCGAGGCGCTCGGACTGGACCGCCGACGCGCCGCGAAACTCCTCTCTCGCTGGGCTCAACAGGGCTGGCTCAAACACGTGCGGCGCGGACTGTACGCCCCGGTCGCGCTCGACACGACCGCCGACAGGTTCGTCATGGAGGATCCGTGGGTGCTGGCCGCACGGCTCTTCGAGCCCGGCTATATCGGCGGTTGGACGGCTGCGGAACACTGGGATTTGACCGAGCAGATCTTCCGCAGCGTCTGCGTGTTCACGACGAAGCCGATTCGAAAGAAGGAACAGACAGTCGTCGGCGTACCGTTCGCCTTGAAGCGAGTTGCACGCGACGCGATCTTCGGCACGAAGTCGATCTGGCGCGGCCAAGTCAGGGTCGCCGTGTCCGACCCGGCCCGCACCATCGTCGACATGCTCGCCGATCCCGCCGTCGGTGGTGGCATTGCTCACGTGAACGAATGCCTGATACGCCTCGCGGCGGCCGACACGCGGTCACAGGCGCTCGTGGAATACGCGGACAAGCTGGGCAACGGGGCTGTTTTCAAGCGCCTCGGCTTCCTGGCGTCGCGCGAGCCCGGCTACGAGTCGCTCGCCGATGCGTGCGCGACGAGGCTCACGGCCGGCAACGCCAAGCTGGATCCGGCACTGGCCTGTCCTCGTCTCGTCAACCAGTGGCGGCTCTGGGTACCTGACCGCTGGAAGCGGCGAGGGCCGTCGTGATCGACCGACGCGAAACCTCGATGTTGCACGCGACCTCGGGCTGCAGGCTCAGGTGGTCGAGAAGGACTACGTACTGGGGTGGCTCCTTGCTGGCATCTACAGACAGGAGCGCCTGCACGGGACGTGGGTGTTCAAGGGCGGCACCTGCCTCAAGAAGAGTTACTTCGAGACGTATCGCTTCTCTGAAGACCTGGATTTCACGCTGACGGACGAGTCGCACCTCGACTCGGCCTTCCTCGTCAGTGCCTTCGGCGACGTCGCTGCCTGGGTCTACGATCAGACAGGCATCGAGATCCCGGCCGGCCAGTTGCGGTTCGACGTCTTCCAGAATCCCCGGAATCGGTTGAACTGCGAAGGGCGGATCTACTACCGCGGTCCGATCGCTCCCTCCGGTGGCAACCTCCCGCGAATCAAGCTGGACCTCACCGCCGACGAGCTGCTCGTCAAGCCGCCGGTCGATCGCGTTGTCGCCCACCCGTATTCGGACGCGCCAGCCGACGGCATCACGTGCCGGTGCTACGACTTCGACGAGGTCTTCGCCGAGAAGCTCCGAGCCCTGAGCGAACGTGGTCGGCCGCGAGACCTATACGACGTCGTGAACTTGTTCCGGAATGGGCAGTTCCGCGATGCGGCGGAGGGCATCCTGAGTCTGCTGCAGCGAAAGTGCGCTACAAGAGTGCGGCAGTGCCTTCGTCGGCGGTGCTCGCCGCGCATCGAGAGGAGTTGGAAGCGGACTGGACCGCGATGCTGCAGCACCAGTTGCCCAGAGATCATCCGATTCGCCGCCGCCAACCGCATGTGTGTGGACCTCGACTACGACGGCGATACGCGTCGCATCGAACCGTACTCGCTGCGGCGCACCAAGGACGACAACGTCATCCTGCATGCCATCAAGGTGTCGACCGGCGAATCGCGCAGCTACCGCGTGGACCGCATGCAGGGTGCGCGCGCCACGTCGCAAGGCTTCGTGCCGAAGTACGCCGTTGAACTCACGCCGAGCGGTCCGATGTCCAACCCGCCGACTGAGCGGTCAACGACGACGGTGTCCCGTGGCTTTGGCCCGACACGCGTTGCCAGCAGGACCCAGGGGCCTACGCACGTGTACGAGTGCACTTCATGTGGCAAGAAGTTCAGGAGAAAGACGAGGGACTCGAGCCTTCGAGAGCACAAGACGCCGGACGGGTGGGCGTGCCGAGGTCGGCGTGCGATGTACCTCACCACCGCGTATTGACAGGTTCGGCGCGTCGCAGTCCAAGATTCTATATGGCGAAGCGGGATCGCCACTCCGGGGCTGCGTCGCTCACACAGGCCCTTGCATCTTCGTCGCTCTTGGTCGATAACGGTCCACTATCAGATGGCAGTATCGATCCTGCATATCTCCGACTTGCACAGGGACGCAGGGAGCCAGGTCACGACGGCCGCCATCATCAGCGAGAGGAGGAGTGAACGCATCCTGTCTTTGTACACTGTCGGCGGTCGATCGACGGCCTGGCCGCCCTCGTGCGCGAGAGCTTCGCCGTGTGGCGCACGACCGTTACGTGAAGCGCTACGCCGGGTGCTGTGCCCAGGTCAGCTGCGGTGCAGTGGGCGGATCAGTGCTATCGGTGAACCATGCTCAAGTGCGACTCAAACGAAATACAACGCGGTCTGTGGCCTCGCCCACTGGCGGCATGCCCGCGACGATCTCTGGATAGAGTGGCCTGTACTTCGCCACGTAGGCCTCGAGGACCGCTTGCCAGCCCTCGGTCAGCGGGGTGGCGTTCAGGGAGTAGGTGCGATCACCCAGGCGCATCTCCACGGGTGTACCCTGACCGATCATCTTCACCCAGCCGCTGTCCCGGCGACCGACCACATGCAGCTCGCCCTCGTGGTCGATGACCCATATCGTTACGACCCGCGGCAACGTGCCAGGAACCTTGAGCCGGATCTCGTGCACCCCGGATGTGTCGGGCCAGCTCGCGGGCGGAGCGGTTTGCTCACCACCGATGAACAAGCCCGGCAACGGACCGATGGGTGCGACCAACGCGACTACGACCAGGGCCAAGAGAGCCACCGCGATGATGATCTTCAGGATTTTCATAGAGCGTCTGCCTCACTCGATTGCACCGCGGACAGTTTCCGGCGACGCTGCGCCCGGGACACAACCGTCCGCAAGGGCTCCGACGTAGCCGCGCGGCGCCCTGGGTGGGCACGGCCATCATAGCTGCGGCACGGGCCGATGGATGAGGACATTGTGGGACGGGCCGGCGTGTCTGTGCCACCATGCCCATCGCAGCCGCCGGGCGCGGCGGGTCAGAAAACGGGCACGGCCGTCCGTGCGAGAGCCCCGTCAGGTCAGTCCCATCACATCGGCCACCGCTGAAGATCGGCGTTCACGTCGTCCGCTCCGAGCGTCGCCCACATCTGCCCCGCGGCCAGCCGCACGTCGACGCGTGGTGCACCATCGCGCGCGGCCTCGGCGCCGTCTGAATCGCCCGGGCCACCGGCCGTCACGTGGGGATCCGTGTCCCTGTCCATCACCCGCCCCGGCGACACGCCCCTCGCGGCCCGGCCCGACGCGTCACTCGCCCGCCTGCACCGACCGTTCGAACCGCGACCACGCCTCAACGACAGCTCGGTCAGCCGGAATCTACCGGTCGTCAGCACGCTCGTGAATAATGCGGGCTAGTGATGATGCCGGCGCCGACGATCATCATCGTGATGATGATGGTGTTGTTGTTGTTGTCGTTCATGGCCATGTCAATAATGAGGCCGACGGTACGCTCCCCCGTCTGCTGAACCTGCATTTCGGAAGGAGTGGCCATGCGCGAGTCCCGGTTCACGTGACGTTCCCCCGGTCTTGAGTAGCACTTCCGTTTGGACTTCAGCCTTGCGAACAGGGCGGGCGATGAACAAGCGGTTCACGGACCCCGCAGATTGTGGCGTCGGCGCGAGGCCGCTACGGGGGGCCGGTCGAGCGCGCGAGACACCCGTCGAATGAGACGCAGGCGTCTCGGTCCGGAGGAGGCTACCCGTTGAGCCCACCACGCTAGGCGCAGCTCGTAAGGTTCGAACTCGCAACCGCGTTCAAGGTATGAGGCGCCGCGATTGCGCTGTGCCTGTTTCGTACCTGATACTCACGGCACTACCGTCTCCTACAGCGCCACACTGAGTAGTACTGAGTGTGCACACGTGCGCGAGCGCGCTCTCGCCGCTCTACGGGCGAACGAGGAGGTCGAATACAGGGCGACCTATGTGGAGTTGGAGCGGATAAAATGGCGGCTGAGCCGCGTGGCGGACGCGCTAGGCGGTGTCGAAAGAACAGTTGGCGGTCCCGTCCTTCCCCCGCGTGACGCGATCGTGGACTCAATCCGAAGCGGGGGAGAGTCGGCGCCCGAGGTTGTGAAGCAACACTGCGGTCGGGTGCTTGAGTTGGCGCTGAGGGGTTACCGTGAGCTGGTTCGTTTCAACTTCCCGAATCACGCTGCTGGATTCGGATTCTACGCCCGCGGTCCGCTGCGGGCGGTGCTGGCCTTGGACCCAGGATTCGTTCGTGGCGAGGGGCGCAGCTTCCTGGCGTTCTGTCGTAGCCGCCATTCGGAGTGCGAGTTCACAGTCTGCGACGTCGCAGACGCCGTGCTGGACATGGACAACGACGTCGTCATAACTGCCGAAGGTGCGCACCCGTACCTCAGCGCTCGCTGGCCTGAAATCGGCGACTTCCTGTACGGTCGCCCAGGAACCGAGCTCGGTCTGGCTTGCGACGCGGCCGTGATTCGTCGTTGGGTTTACGGCTGGATCCAGGATCACTTTCGAAGCGGACGCACTACCGACTGGCTGAGGAGCCGCACAGTTCCGCATCGGTACCAAGCCCCGTAGAACTCGCCCGCTGCACGCTCATGCCGCACCTGGATCAATCGGTCTTGGGGGCGGATCGCGGTTGAAGCCGTCCGCCGGTTGCGACGGGCTGGGAGGGCAAGGTGGCAACGGAAGCCCGGAGGATCTAGGCGACCCGGCACTTACACCCAGAGCTGGCGGGTCTCCAACCTCGCGTCGCGGCACGAGATGACGACCACGGCCGAGCGTTCAGCCCGTATACTGCCCGCTTCAGGTGGAGCCATGCCATCAACGATCGGGATACTCAGTGCAGTAGTCGCGGTTTTCGTCGCGCTCGCCTCGCAGGCGCCGACGCCGGCAACGCCGACCGAGCCGATCGCGGCCATCCTCTCAGCCTTCGCCTCACACGACCTCGTGGCACTCGGCGAAGGAGCGCACGGCAGCAGCGAACCCTACGCGTTTCGATTGGCGCTCATCGGCGACCCTCGCTTCGCAGACATCGTGAACGACATTGTGGTCGAGACCGGTAACGCCCGGTATCAGGATCGCATCGACGCGTACGTCCGCGGTGAAGACGTCCCACGCTCAGAGCTTGAGGCTGCATGGCTCGAGACCACGCAAGACCCGGCGATGACCTCGTCGCCAGTGTACGAAGGGCTCTTCACGAAGGTCCGCGAGGTCAACAAGACACGCGATGCGGCGAGGCGCCTGCGTGTGTTGTTGGCGGATCCACCAGGCGAGTGGCGCAAGGTGCCTGAGGCTGAGCGACGGCGCGTCGATCGCGACTCATTCGCGGCAGCGATGGTCCGCCGCGAGGTGGTCAACCGCAAGCGTCGTGCGCTCTTGGTCTACGGAGACGGACACCTCCCGCATCGAAATCGCGCGATGGTCGTGGGGCAGCTTGAGGCGTCCGGCAGCAGAGTGTTCAATATTTGGACGACAACGCGGAGAAGCCTCTTGCCTTGGCAGCCAGACGTGCTGACGTGGACGGTGCCGTCTTTCGCGCTCGTACGAGGCACGACGCTCGGCTCTGCCGAAGTGCCGATGTGGTTCCCTGAAAAGCTCGAGGACCAGTTCGATGCGGTAATGACATTTGACCGGTTTACGAGGGCCGCCCGAGACCGCGTGGCCCCGTAGGACGATCGCCCAAAGACAGCTAGTCCCCTTGTGAAGCGCTGAACGCCCTAGGAGAAAGCGCACACCCACACCTATGGAACGCGCGCAGTATCTCTCGATGCGCTACACCGACCGGCTCGCCGACGCCGGCATCGCGCCGTCCGTTGGCAGCTGCGGCGACGCCTATGACAATGCCCTCGCCGAGTCGGTGATCGGGCTCTTCAAGACGGAGGTGATTCAACGGAAAGGGCCATGGCGGTCGCTCGAGGCCGTCGAGTTCGCCACGCTTGTGTGGGTCGACTGGTTCAATAATCGACGGCTGCTCGGGCCGATCGGGGACATCCCACCGGCCGAGTTCGAAGCGCAGTACTATGCCCAAGCCAAGGTGGCTTGATTCAACGAATCCGGTCTCCGACGAACCCGGTACGCTTCATTTCCCAGTCTGACGCTACCGGGCGATCCGCTTGCAGGAGGCGGCTGCGCGCCTGGCGCTGCGAGGCGCGGGGACGTGATACTGTATTGAATACAGGATTCAAATCATGCTGGTACGCCTGAACATCACGATCGACGAGGACGTCCATCGGCGCCTCAAGGATGAGCTTCCGCCGAAGGGCATCAGTCGATTCATCAACGAGGCCGTCCGCGCCCGATTGCGACCTGGCCGAGCCGACCTTGACAGAGCCTACCAAGCAGCATCGCGGGAGCGGTGGCGAAAGGCCGAGGCTGACGACTGGACTGCAACCGAGACGGAGGGTTGGCCAGCGTGAGTCGGCCGCCGCGGAGGGGCGAAGTGTACTGGGTGGCTCTGGATCCCGTCATCGGTACCGAGATCCGCAAGACGCGCCCCGCGGTCATAGTGTCGAACGATTCCTGTAACCGCTACGGCACCCGTGTGGTCGTGCTCCCCATCACCAGCAACGTCGACTCGGTGTTCCCCGGCGAGGCACTGGTCACCGTGAAGGGCAAACCGGGGCGTGCGCTCGGCGATCAAATTCGCTCGATCGACAAGCGCCGCCTGAAGACGCGAGTAGGTGCCGTCACTCCAGCCGAGATGGTGCGGCTCGAGGAAGCGCTCGCCGTCACCCTCGGCCTGCCGACATAGCGACCGGTTCGACGACAAGGCCGGCGCCTGGATAGCCACATCGCGACCAATCGGGATTGTTGGCTCTGCCGGCAGGGGAGCCTCCACAGCGCCTCTACTCGCGTCGTTCCGGTATCGCTGATAACCAGCGTCGAGGAGCGTCCATGCGGAAACTCGTCTGGTCCTTGGTCCTCGTAGTGGCGGTGACGCAGGCGTCGTCAGCCGTCCGTTCGCCGTCGCAGGCCGGCGTGTGGGACGGCGTGTACGCCAAGGTCGCGGCCAGGGCCTTCGAACACAACGCGTTCCTGGGGCGGATGGCGGCGGGGCGGCCTCCTGGGCGCGCGCTCGATATCGGGATTGGGGAAGGCCGAAATGCGTTCTTCCTGGCGTCGCAGGGGTGGGACGTGACGGGCTTCGACGCGTCTGCCGCCGGCATCAAGCTCACGGTCGCCGAGGCGGCCAAGCGCCGCCTGCGGGTGACGGCGCTTGTCGCGGACGTCGACAGCTTTGACTACGGAACAGGATCGGTGGGACCTCGTGGCGGGCCTCTACATGCACGAGATGATCACCACGAACGCCGCGAAGATCGTCGCGGCGATGAAGCCGGGTGGCGTGTTGGTGGTCGAGGGCATGCAGTACGGCGCCATGGGGACCGGCGTCGGGGGGACCGCGTACGGCCATCGGCCGAACGAACTACTGCGTGCCTTTGAGGCGTTGCGGGTCGTGCTCTATCAGGAGGCGATGGCCCCACCCTACTGGATGCCGCGGTCTCCGGCCGTACCGATCGTCCGATTCGCGGCAATTCGATGAACCGCGGTTCATTCGCGGCGTTTACGGACCTGCGGCACGCAAGGGCGTCGATCGACCAGCCTGGCTACACAAAGGGCGACTGATCGTTACCCAGCCCGAGTCCACACCCCGTCCCGCGATACCGGGTGAGCCCGACGCAGCCGCGCAAGCTCCTGGCCCGAATCGCTCGGGGCAACCTGCAGAACGTCAGCTTCCATGACTTCTGCCGGCTGCTCGAAGCGGGCCGGTGCTGGCAGCACGTCCGCCCGGCATCGGAGCCTTACGTAAACCTTAGCAGGTGTTCGACGTCGCGCAGGCCGCGTGTCATCGTCAGGCGTCGGCCGTTCTTCAACACGAGGATGTGCTCGCCCTTGAACATCGGGTGCAGTTCGGTAATCCGTTCGAGGTTTACGATGGCGCTCCGGCTGATGCGCAGGAAGCGATCCGGATCGAGCTGGGCCTCGAGCGCGTTCAACGTCTGGCGCAGAATGTGGCTGTCCGGCCCGACGCGCACGGCCACGTAGTTGCCCGCGGCCTCGATCGAATCGATGTCCTTCGTGGGCACGACGACCACTTTGTCACCGGTCCTGACGGTGAGCCGCGTCAGACTGGGAGGCGCCGCCGTCACGCGCGGCTCGGTGGCCTGACGCTCCGCGAGCAGGTCGAGCAGACCGCGAGTGGCCGTGCGCTCGCGCTGATGCGCGAACTGGTCGCGGGCGCGGGCGACGGCGGCGGTGAACCGTTCCGGCTTCAGCGGTTTCAGGAGATAGTCGAGGGCGTGCGCGTCAAAGGCGCGGACCGCGTGCCGATCGAACGCCGTGGTGAAGATCACCAAGGGCACCTGGTCGCGCGGGAGCTGCTCCAAGACGCCGAAGCCGTCCATCTCGGGCATCTGGACGTCCAGAAACACAAGGTCGGGGCCTTCACGGGCGATGGCTGCGCAGGCGTCGGGCCCGTTCTCGCATTCGCCGACCACCGTGAGGTCCGGCTCGCCGGCCACGAGTTGCCGGAGTCGCTGGCGCGCGAGCGGCTCGTCGTCGACGAGGAGCGTGCGTATGGTCATGCCGGCCTCGCTATCGTGGTGGGTGGCGGGGCGTGGCGAAACGGAATCTCCACCGTCACGACACAGCCGAAGGCCTCCGTCCGACTGATCGTGAACTGGTGGCGACCAGGGTACAGCTGCTCCAACCGCGCACGGGTGTTGGCGAGGCCGAGGCCATGGCCGTCCTGCGCGCGCACCACCGCGACCATCCCCGCGCCGGTGTCCGCGATACGAAGCTGGAGAGTTGCCCCCACGCGCGCGGCGCTGAGGTGGACGGTGCCGGGCGCACGCTGCGGTTCGATCCCGTGCCGGATCGCGTTCTCCACGAGGGGCTGCAGGATGAAGGTCGGGATCGCCGCATCCCACGTCTCTGGGGCGATGGCGCGGTCCACGACCAGTCGATCGCCGAAGCGCGCGCGCTCGATGGCGAGGTAGTGATCCAACAGGTCCAGTTCGCGACGGAGCGAAATCTCGTGCTCCTCGGCGGTCTCCAGCGCGGCGCGGAGCAGGTCGCTGAGATCGCCCAGCATCGTGTCGGCCGCGCGGGGATTCGCATCGATGAGCGCTGAGATGCCGTTCAGCGCGTTGAACAGGAAATGCGGGTTGATCTGCGCCTGGAGGGCCGCCAACTGGGCTCGGGCCAAACGTGCTTCCGCGGCAAGGGCGCGATGTTCGCGCTCACGGGCGCGCCGGGCCCCCGTCACCGCGTGCGCAACGGCGGCCGCGAGGGCGTACACGACCACATGCGACGCGAGGTAGACCGCCGCGGGTGGTCCGCCGGGCCGCCGGCCGCCCAGCGGCACGCGAGCAGACGACGAGGTGGCTCGCGCCGACGTGTCTCCGGGCGAGGCGCCCTGGACGGCCGGAAATGCCGGCGCGCCCTGGATCAGGCGGACCGCGAGGACGCTCGTCATGCCGACAGCGACCAGCGCACACGCGTGAATGGCCACGCGAGCGATCAGGCGCCCGCGGACCAGGGGAAACGAGTGGCTGGCCCAGACAGCGGCGACGATCAAGGCCACCCAGGGCACCCAGAGCGGTGCGCCGATCTGAAGTGCCGCGAGCGCGCGCGCCGTCGCGTCGTCCATCATCGATGCTGATTCTGTCAGAGAGACCTGGCGCCAGACCGCGTCTCTGCCCGAATGGTGCTCACCGCCACGGCGGCCCCCACGGGCGCCGCCCTCGGCCGGCCGGGTTCCACGCGGGCACTCCGGCGCAGCCCGTGGTGGACTGCAGCCATGGCGGCACCACCAGGCACGCGAGGCCGGCCTCGAGCGCGCGCTGTTCCGGCGCATCGAGGGTCCCATCGTGATTCACGTCAAACGGCACGGTCATCGTGTACACCCAGTCGATGCGCGCGAGCAACACCGCGGTCGGTGGCGTCGACACGGTGGGACGCGCGCCGAACGGCACGAGGGTCCACGTGCCGTCTTCGAGACGGGCGGCCAGGTCGTCGCGTTCGGTCGCATCCAGCCGGCCGTCGCTGTCACGGTCGAACGGCGCAATGGCCGCATGGGTGCGAACGAGATGGGGAGTCGCCGCGGCCGTCGGCCGCGGATCGGGCTGGGCGTCGGCAGCACGCCCGGCCTGCTGCGCAAACGCCACCGAGCCCATCATGACCGTGCCAGCCACAAGCCCACACGCGCAAGGGTTCCACATCGGCGACCTCCTCTCCTCTGCTAGTGGTGTCCGATTCTTACGTCAACGGGTGGGGGGAGCGACCCGGCCCTGCCGAGTCGCTCCCTCTTGACCGTGACGCTACTGCCCGGGCCGCTGACGCCCCCTGCCGTAGGAATCCGGCGGACGGGTCGGCGCCCCGGCGGGCTTGTCGGCTGGCCCTCGACCGTAGGAATCAGGCGGACGGGTCGGCGCGCCCTCGGGCCTACCGGCCCCCCCCGGACGCTGACCGCCCACGTTGGGCGGACGCTGACCGCCACTCGGCGGCCCACCGCCCACGCCGGGAGGGCGCTGACCGCCGCCGGGGCGCCCGCCGCCAGGGCGGCCTTGCGCGAGTCCGTCGGCCGCGATGCCAAGGACGAACGCCAGGAGGATCATCGGTCCGAACCACTTCGTCTTCGTCATGATGTGAGTCCCTTTCTGCCGCGGCGCTGGGTGCGTCATCGGCAGTGTCAGCATCGCTCGCCGTCACACACCGCGCACCCGCGCTGAGATGAACCGCGCACACCCTGAGATGAATCACGCAGGAAGCGGGACGGGGTGTCGCCGGGGGCGGTCAGCGCCAACGGCCACGCCAACGCGGCGTACCACATCGCTGCGACCGGAATCCAAGCGCGCCAGAAACTTGCGTCGCGCAGTCGAGATTGGGCGCCTGGCGCGGTCAGCCGGGCCTCGATCGGTAGGTGGTGACACGCGCCGCGCACCGCTGGCGGCGATCGCCCGCTTCAGCCAAGTGCCACGCTGGCAGGGGTGTGTCCCCGGCGTGCCGTCAACGGTTGCCAGGTTGGCGAGGGCGGTACTTCCAGCTCACGGCCACGGGGCCACGAAGTCGAACGCAACGAACCGTCGAATTCTGCTGAAGTCCCGTGTGTTCTCCGTCACGAGGACACAGCCGGCTTCTCGGCACGAAAGCGCCAACAACACGTCGTTCGCGAACGCCTTCGACAACCGAGCGAGCTCGAGGCCCTCGTCTCTCCTCATGGCGGCGAGAACGTCTCCGGACCGATGCCAGGCAGTCGCGGACGGCGTGATCGCGCGCCCCGCGCGTTCGTAGATACCCAGCACGTGGCGCTCGAGCTTGCGCCGATCTGCTGGCAGTCGAGTACCGGCTCGAAGCTCCTGAGCCACCACAACGCTCAGGTACTCGAAGGGCGCTCGGCCGCGATGAAATTCCTGCAGACTCGCATTGGCCTCGGGATCGCGGAACGCATTGATGAAGAGTTGCGTGTCCAGGACGTACTTCTTCGACACTCCCTTCATTCGGCGGGGTCCGCCGAGGCGATCTCGACGCCCAGCATGGCCCGAGTACCGCGTATCAGCTCACGCTGGAACACCACCATGTCCAACGCGCGCTCGATCGTCTCTGTCGCCGTGGCGGCGCCCAAGGCACGCTGCGCGGCCTTGAGTTTCGTCAAGGGTAGACGGTACGTGCGTGACACGCGAGGTTCGCGTACTCGGCGGCGCGGTTCGGTCGTGGTGGTAGCCATGAACCTAGTGTATTGACGCAGGAGATGAAGTGTCAATACATCGCACGCGCCAGCTCACGGACCCTGCCGGTGGCAAACTCCCGGGTGACGACGTAGTGGCTGTCTTGGGTCCTGGCCGCCTGGCAAGAGCGTGCCTTCGCGACGCGTCGTTTCCTCGGACAGCTTGTCCCCAACAAAGCCCGGCAAACCATGGATGGCCCCACACCGTTCCGAGGGGTGACCCATGCGACTCGACCACACGAGGAGCCGCTCGAAGCACGCGAAAGCGACCGTCCTCGAGGGCGTCGTGAAGCCGACGGACGCGGCCAGACGGAGTTTCAGTTCTGTTCGTCGGTGAAGTCGGCCTGCCAGTGGCTGCCGTCGCAGTAGGGCTTGTTCTTCGAGTCGCCGCAACGGCACAGGGTGAAGTGTCCGACCGACGACTCCTGACCTCTAGAATCGCCCTCAAGGGCGATGTCGCCCGCCACGGCATACGGCCCATTCTTGGTGACTGTGATGGCTGGTGGCTGCGAGCGAGCGGGGCCGGGCACGCCGTCGATTGAGTAGCTGAGGGCCCCAGACGGACACGCGTGCACCCGGTCGATGATGGCCTCGACCTCGGCGCCGTCGGGGTCGATCCACGGCTCGTTGCCGTACTTGAACACGGCCGGCAGGCCGTCGGTGCAGTATCCGGCGTGTGCGCACAGGCGTCGGTTGTCGTGGACGGTGATCCGCCTGCCACGGTAGTCGTCGCGCCGCTCGCCGGCACGCTCCGACAGGCGAGCGTCCGAGAAACCGTTGCGGGCGTGCGTGCCATCGCAGAACGGTTTGTTCGCCGAGCCGCCGCAGCGGCAGAGCGCTACGACCGGCTTCCGCGGCAGGTCAGCGCCGCGCGAGTTCCGGAGCGAAGGCAGATCCTTCACGAGGTACGGTCCATTCGGCGTGCACGTGATCGTCGGTCGATTGCCCATGAGTCCTCCCGCCATCGCCATGGTGTCCCTACCCGGTGGCCCGCCGCGCGAGTTCTTGCCCTCACTCGAGCGGCCGAAGCTCCTGGAGCATCGTCGGCACGAGCTCGCTGACGGTCGGATGGATATGCACGGCGCGCGACACGGTGGTGTACGGCGCGCCGGCATACATGACATCTAGGAGCGAGTGCACGATCTCGTCGCCGTTGATACCGAAGACGACCGCGCCGAGGATCCTCTCAGTGTCGGCGTCCACGATCGCGCGCATGAAGCCGGCGGTCTCGCTCATTTCTTTCGCGCGGGCCACCTTTGCCATCGGCCGGTGGCCCACCAGCAGACGTCGTCCCGACGCCCGCGCCTCGGCAAGGCTCATGCCGACGCGACCCACCGGGGGATCCGTGTACAGCGTATAGCACGGGATGCGATCGGTGAGCCGCCGAGAGCCGCCATTCAGTAGGGTGTCCGCGACGACCTCGTAGTCATTGTAGGCCGTGTGTGTGAACGCCCCTCGGCCGTTGCATTCGCCGAGCGCCCAGATACCCTCGACATCGGTCCGGCACTGGTCGTCCACCGTCAGGAACCCGCGCGCGTCGACCGTGAGCCCGGCTGCGGCCACGCCGAGGTCGTCGGTGTTGGGCCGACGTCCCACCGCGAAGAGCACGTGGCTGCCGTCGACGGCCGGCGCGCCCGCCGTGCAGTCGACGCCGACGCGAACCCCGCCTAGCGACGGTGCGACGTCAATGCACGTCGCGTTCAGCCGGAAGGTGATGCCTTCGGACTGAAGGACCTCGAGAAGCCCGGCGCACACGTCCTCGTCTTCGCGTGCGATGAGGCGGGGGCCACGTTCGACGACCGTCACTCGGCTCCCGAAGCGTCGGAAGATCTGGGCGAACTCGAGTCCGATGTAGCTGTCGCCCACGACCACGAGGTGCTCGGGCAGCGTGTCGAGGTCGAGAATGGACGTGTTGGTCAGAGACGGCACGGTCGAGGCGCCAGACGCCTGCGGCACGGCCGCCCGAGCGCCGACGGTCACGAACACGTGCGGCGACTCGAGTGTCTCGCCGTTCACCTCGACCGCATGTGGCCCGGTGAGGCGCGCGTGGCCCTCGATCACCGTGAGATTCAGCGTCCGCTTCAACCAGCTCTCGACGCCCTGGCTCGACTGCCGGACGATGGCGTCCTTGCGCGCCTTGACCCGCGTCATATCGGCGCGCACGTCGCCCCCGACGGAGAAGCCGAATTCGTCCCCGCGCCTGGCCATGTGGATGGCGCGTGCGCTGGCGACGAGTGTTTTCGTGGGGATACACCCCACGTTCACGCAGGTGCCGCCAAAGCGCTTGCGCTCGATGATCGCCGTCTTGCGGCCCGAAGCGGCGAGCCGGGCGGCCAGCGACGGACCAGCCTGGCCCGTGCCGATCACGATCGCGTCGTAGCGGGTGGGCATGTCTGCACTGCTCCTCTCTTGGTTCGGGGTTGGATGCTCGGCGACCGCGCTCGGTGCCACGCATCGTGGCATGCCCGCGGCAGGCCGAATGCGCCCAATGGGCGGTCGCCTCAAGGTCAGGATGGGACCGCGCCGATAGGAATCACGAGCAGGGTCTGGAGGGTGACAGACCCCGTTATCAGACGCTGGCCGCCCCACGGCTGGGGCGCTTTGTGCGGATCGCTTGCATTGCTGCCGCGGCACGACGCGGTTGAAGACCCATGCGTCTAGCCTCAAATGAATCGCCAGTTGTTACCTCGCGATAAACGATGAAGTGTCGACGAGGCCCGGCGTTCCTGGTCCGCATTGTTGCTCCGATCGCGAACCGCGCCACGTGTGATCACGGAGACCCACGTGTCAGCGCGGCGTCGCCGCTGGTTGGGCCCGTGTAAGGTTCAGGCCGCTGAGGGCGTTCCAGAAATCATGGAAGGTCAGTCCACCGTCCGGGTGCCCAAGGTCGCCGGCCGCCATCAGCCGGCCCAGGTGCAATGGGGTGCAAGGCGCCACGGCAACGCTGGCATTCATGGCAACCACGGCAACGTAGTTTCTGTAAGTTACAGAATCTAAAGGAGCTGGCAGAGTTCGAATCCCACCCTCTCCGTCAACAATAAGTCATGTCAGGTCAACAACTTGCAGTCCAAGAATGGCTGAGCTGTCCCTGGTTTGTACCTGAAGTCGGCACGTGGGTGGGTTTTCCACCCACAAGTCCGTTCGAAGGCGGCAGCGTCAAAGCCGCCCATCCAATCGGTTCACGCGCATGCGGAAGCCCTATTGCCCGCCTCGGAGGCCCTGAAAGACGAACCTCAGGAGCTTCTTCACGCGGGCTTTGCCTTGTGCGTCGGGCGGCACTCGCCACACGAAGCCGATCAGCGTCAGAAACTCTTCAGCATCGAGTGTGGTGCGGATGTCGCCCGAGGCCACGCTTGCCGCGATCAACTCGCGAACGGCCGCCAGAATTGGTCGAAACGCCTGGGCGGTATCTTGAGCCGTGATCACCGAGTCGAGCGCCGCGGCGACCGCGTGCTTCGTACGGCCCGACTGGGCGAGACGCTTACACCAGCGTTGAAACGCCTGCCCAGGCGGATGCTTAGCAAGCAGTGCGGGCGCCAGCGCCACGAGGTCGTCAATCTCCTTCCGATAGACGGCGACCACCAGCGCGTCCCGGCTCGGAAAATGTCGGTAGAGCGTGCCCGGGCCCACAGCCGCCGCCTTGGCGATGGCGTTGAGCGACGCCGCCGAATCGGCGACCAACGCGTCACGGGCGGCGTCCAGAATCCGATCGCGGTTCGCCACAGCATCGCGGCGCTTCTGAGTCGTGCCGGTCATGTCACCTCTTGACTAAACGGAGAGCTCTCCCGTATCGTTCCGGAGACATCTCCATTTATCGTCCAAAAGGTAGTCTCGATGCAATACGCAAAGCTGGGCCGAAGCGGTCTCGATGTCTCTCCCATCTGCATCGGTGGCATGGGATTTGGCGATCCCTTGCGCGGACATCCAGCCTGGTCGCTCGGCGAGGAGGCCAGCCGCGCCCTGATCCGTCACGCGCTCGAGGCCGGGATCAACTTCTTCGACACCGCCAACCTCTACTCGAACGGCCACAGCGAGGAGATCCTCGGCCGTGCGCTGAAGGACCTTACGGTCCGTGACAGTGTCGTGATCGCCACCAAGGTGTCTGCGCCCACGCGGAACGGCCCCAACACGCTCGGCTTGTCGAGAAAGGCCATTCTGGCTGAAATCGACCACAGCCTGCGCCGGCTCGGCACCGACTACATCGACCTCTACCAGATCCACCGCCAGAGACCAGCTCACCCCGTGGGAAGAAACGCTGGAGACCCTGCACGATCTGGTAAAGCTGGGAAAGGTGCGCTACCTGGGCGCGTCCTCGATGATGGCGTGGGAGTTCAGCAAGGCGCTTCACCTGCAGAAGGCGAACGGCTGGACACGTTTCGTGTCGATGTAGGACAACTACAACCTCCTCGTCCGCGAGGAGGAGCGCGAGATGTTGCCGCTCTGTGCCGGCGAGGGTGTGCAGACGATGGTCTACAGCCGTTGTCGCGTGGCCGCCTCGCTCGTTCGTGGAATGAGACGACCGCGCGCTCGAACGCTGAGCCGGAGGGCGCCAGGCAGAACGAAGCGACCGCGGCCAGCGATCGAGCGATCGTCGAGGCCGTCGCCGCCGCGCGCGGCGTCACGTCAGCGCAGATTGCGCTCGCGTGGCTCCGACGGAACGCTGTCATTGCGGCTCCGATCGTGGGGGCGCTCACGGCCAAGCACATCGACGATGCAGTGGCCGCGCTCGCAATCACGTTGACGAATGAGGAAGCGCTGAAGCTGGAAGTGGGCTTGATCCGGTTTCGTGGACATCTTCCGAGAGGTGGATACGATGTCCCGCATGCCCAATCCGAAGCCGGCCCGCCGTCAGCGCCGGCAGTTCACTGACGAGTTCAAAGCAGGGGCCGTCCGGCTGGTCCTCGATGAAGGGAAGACGGTTGGCGCCGTCGCTCGCGAGCTGGATCTGACCCAGTCGGCGCTGGCCGACTGGGTCCGCAAGGCCCAGGCCGAGCGCACCCACGGGCGCAGCGGCCTGACCGGCGTCGAACGCGAGGAGTTGGCGCGCCTCCGCAAAGAGAATCGCGAGCTGCGGATGGAACGCGAGGTGTTAAAAAACCATCCTGCGCGGCTGCCGCCGCACCACCTGCTGGACCAGAAACTCTCAGTGCGGCTACGCTGCGATTACCCCGGGGGGAGTGGCCGTTTGCTTTTTGGTGACGCCGTCGCGAACCCGTAAAAAAACATGGTCCGGGGGTGGCTTGCGCATTTGATATTGGTGACGCCCCGAGGCGATCCCGTTTAGGAAAGTGATCTGACGCGCCACCCCTGCTCCCGGGCTTTCTCTCCAGGAGGTTCAGATGCCAGGGACACGGACACGCGGGACATCATCCGGGCGCCTTTCAACGATCCATCCACATGCCGCCGGCATCGACATCGGCTCGACCTTTCACGTGGTCGCGGTGCCGAGCGACCGTGAGGACCGGCCGGTGCGTACCTTCCGCACCTTCAGCGGTGATCTCCACCAGTTGGCCGACTGGCTCCGAGCCGTCAGCATCACGACGGTGGCGATGGAGTCGACCGGGGTGTACTGGATTCCGGTCTTCGAGATTCTCGACGCGCGCGGGTTCGAGGTCGTGCTCGTGAACGCGCGCGACGTGAAGCACGTCCCCGGCCGCAAGACGGATGTGAACGATGCGCAGTGGTTGCAGCAGCTCCACCAACATGGCTTGCTGCGCGGGAGCTTCCGTCCCCGCGACGAAGTCGTGCGTCTGCGCGCGTACCTGCGCCATCGCGAGCGGCTGGTCGACTACGCCGCCGCACACATTCAACACATGCAGAAGGCGCTCATGCAGATGAACGTGCAGCTGCACCACGTGGTCACCGACATTACGGGGGTCACCGGGATGCGCATCATCCGGGCCATCGTCGCTGGCAACCATGCGCCCGAGCAGCTGGCGGCGTTCCGCGACCGCCGGTGCCACGCCTCGGAGGACACCATCCGCGAGGCGCTCGTGGGTAATTATCGTCCCGAGCATGTCTTCGCGCTTCGGCAGGCCATGGAGCTGTACGACGTCCATCAGGCGAAGGTCGCCGAGTGCGACGTGGAGGTTGAAGCGGTCTTGGGCGGGCTGAATGCACAGCGTGTGACGCCCGACGCCCCGCTCCCGTCCGTGCGTCACGCGAAGGGCAGGAACGAGCCCACGTTTGATGTGCGCCCCGCCCTGTACACGCTGTTGGGTGCCGACCTGAGTCAGATCCATGGCTTCGGTCCGTACACGGTCCTGCGGCTCGTGGCCGAGTGCGGCGACGATATGACGAAATGGCCGACGGCGAAGCACTTCACGTCGTGGCTGAGCCTGGCCCCCGGCAATAAGATCTCCGGCGGCCGCCTCCTCAGCTCCAAGACCCGCCGGTCGTCGAATCGCGCGACCGCCTTGTTGCGCATTGCCGCCGTCAATATTGGCAGGACCCAGACGGCGCTCGGCTCCTTCTATCGACGTCTCGCCGGTCGAACAGGAAAGGCCAAGGCGGTGACCGCCACCGCCCGCAAGCTGGCGATTCTGTTTTACAAGGCGTTGCGCTTTGGCATGACCTACGCGGACCCCGGCGCCTCCTACTATGAGGATCGCTACCGCCAGCGAGTGATCCACAGCCTCCATCGTCGTGCGAAGAGCCTGGGCTTCACGCTCGTCGCCAACCTTGAGGCGGCAGAAGGAGTTTCTTAGGAAA
>JANMDX010000432.1:0-2735 GCA_031376505.1 Acidobacteriota bacterium | reverse complement strand
CTGGCCGGCAGCGCCGTCACGTTGACGCCTCCGCAACTGCGCGACCTCTTCAATCCACCGGACTGGCATCCCGGCAACCACCCAGCGCCGCCAGAGGTCGTGGCGCATGGGCGCAAACCTGACGTGCGGGCGTGCGGCTATTGCCACTATCCGAACGGCCAGGGGCGACCCGAGAACTCGTCGCTCGTGGGCCTGCCCGCGGCGTACCTGATGCAGCAGATGGCGGACATGCGCGCCGGCCTGCGCATCAGCGCCGACCTCAACATGCGGCCGCCCGCGGCGATGCGGGCGATTGCCAAGGCGAGCACTGTGGAGGAAGACCGCGCGGCTGGCGAGTACTTCGCGGCGTTTGCCTACAAGCCATGGATCCGCGTGGTGGAGACGGCCACGGTGCCGAAGAACCGCGTGGCCGGCGGCACGTTCGTGCCCATCGAGGGCGCGGGCACCGAGCCGATTGCCGGGCGCATCGTGGAGATGCCCGAGGACGTGTCCCGCGCGGACTTGCGCGATTCCACCTCGGGCTTCGTGGCCTTCGTGCCGATGGGCAGCATCAAGAAGGGCGAGGCACTCGCGACGACCGGCGGCAACGGCCGCACTGTGGCCTGCGGCACCTGTCACGGTGCTGATCTGAAGGGCCTGGGCCCGGTGCCGCCCCTGGCGGGACGATCGCCGAGCTACGCCGTGCGCCAGATGTTCGACCTGCAGCACGGCACGCGCCGGGGGCCGTGGGCGCCGCTGATGGCGGCGGCGGTGCAGAAGCTGACGCTCGACGACATGGTGGCGATTGCTGCCTACGCCGCGTCGCGGGAACCGTAGGTCGCGCGACGTCTGCTTGCCAGGCGCACGGCGCGGAGCGAGCTACGATGCGAGGGCGTCCACGAGCGCGTCCAGGTCGCGCTGGTCGTTGTAGACGTGAGGCGACACTCGGATTGCGCTGCCGCGCAGTGACACGTGCACCTGGCGTTGGCGCAGGCGGTCGCCGATCGCCGTGATGTCGGTGCCGGCCGGTGCGCGCAGTCCGAACAGGTGCGCGCCGCGATACGCGGCGTCTTCGACGCGGTAGCCGAGCGCGCCGACCCTGGCCATCAGATCGCCCGTAAGCGACGCGCAGTACTCCTGGATGCGCGTGGGTTGCCAGTCGAGCACCTGTTCGAGGGCGGCAATCGCCATCGGCATCAGCGCGAAGTTGGTGCGCTCGCCCACGTCGTAGCGGACGGCCCCGGGCTGATAGTCGTCGCGGTAGTTCACCAGATCCTTGAAGTTCTCGCTGCCGGCGCGGCCGGCCCATGTTTCCTCGAGCGGCTCACCGCCGTCGAAGCGCGGGCCCAGATATGCAAAGCCGAGCGAGTACGGACCCATGAGCCACTTGTAGGTGGCGCAGATGAGCGCGTCAGGCTGGATGGCGGCCACGTCGAAGGGCAGGGCGCCCACCGACTGCGTGCCGTCGATGACGAGCGCGGCGCCCACTTCGCGCGCGCGTGCTCCAATCGCCTCCAGATCGAACTTCGTGCCGTCGGTCCAGTGCACGTGGCCCAGCGCTACGATGGCGGTGCGCGCGTCGATGGCCTCGAGCAGGCGCACGTTCCACCCTCGACCGCGTCCCTCTGTCGCGTCGGGCGGATGCACCGTGCGCACGTCGACGTGATGCGTGCCAGCGAGCTTCCGCCACGCGTGCACATTGGCAGGGAACTGTTCGTGCGTCACGACGATGTTCTGCCCCGCCGCGACCGGGAGATTTCGCGCGGCAATCGCGAGTCCGTACGACGCCGCCGGAATGATGGCGATGCGTGACGGATCGGGTGCGTTGACCAGGCGCGCAAACAACTCACGGGCGCGGCCGACCTCGGTGAAGAAGTCGGCTGTGGACAGCCGCGACGGCACGCGCTTGCGCGCCACGCCGGCGATGCCGGCGGCTTCCACGGCCGCCGAGAGAGGCGACATATAGGCGCAGTTCAGGTAGTGCTCGTCGTCGGGCAGCGAGAAACGCGACTTCTGACAGGTGAGCATCCCGCATTCTATGATGCCGGCATGCGTTACCGGGCGACGATCACTCGCGCGCGTAGCCCGCTGTAGCGCTTCGCTTGGCGCCTTCGCGATGTGCCTCGTCCGAGAGCGGATGCACGCCAGTGGCGTCAATCCACCGGTTGTAGAAATTGAAGAGCGCGCACACGGTTACCGCGAAGTAGATCTCTTCGTCGGTCCATCCGGCCGCGCGCGCAGGCGCCATCGTGTCGACCGTCACCCGCGGCGCGTCGTGGTTCACCGTGTCCACGAGGCGGAAGAGCACCTTGTGCTTCTCGTCAAGCCGCGACGTTTCCAGGTCGTGCATCACGCTTGCCACGAGTGCATGGTCGGCGAGCAGTTCCGCCGCAACTGCGGCGTGAGACTTGGTTCAAAACGGGCAGTGGTTCCGAACTGAGGTATACGCCGCAATGAGCTCACGCAGGCCTGGGCTGAGAGGCGCAGGCCCGCGAAGGATTTCCTGCGTGAAGCGCGCCAGGTGCTGCGTGGCGCTCGGCAGATACGCGAAGAGGTGCCAGATCTGCGGGTACTCAGCGCCTCGATCGCTCATGAGGCGGATGGCGTTGGCCCATGGACCGGGAGTCGGGGACTGCTCTACGCCAGGAAGGAACATTGGGTCCATGCGAAGCCTCATGGGATGTCAGGCGGCGCAGGATAGCATGCAGGCCGCCAGTGTTTCGCGTCACAATATCGGGGGAGATACCGATGATGAC
>JANMDX010000397.1:0-14337 GCA_031376505.1 Acidobacteriota bacterium | reverse complement strand
GGTCACGTCGACTTCACGGTCGAAGTGGAGCGGTCGCTGCGCGTCCTCGACGGCGCCGTGGCGGTGTTCGACGCTGTGTCGGGTGTAGAGCCGCAATCTGAAACCGTGTGGCGTCAGGCCGACCGTTACCGCGTGCCCCGGATCTGTTTCGTCAACAAGATGGACCGCGTCGGCGCGGACTTCAAAGAGACGCTGTCGCAGATCTCGTCGAAGCTGCAGGCCAATCCCGTGGCTATTCACCTGCCAATCGGTGCCGAGGACAAGTTTCAGGGCGTCGTTGACCTGGTGGGTATGAGGGCACTCGTCTACAAAGACGAGACGATGGGCGCGGACTACGACGTCGTAGACATTCCCGCGGACATGCTCGACGAAGCGAAGGCCTACCACGAGATTCTCGTCGAGAAGGCCAGCGAAACCGATGACGTGTTGCTCGAGAAGTATCTCAACGGCGGGGCCGTGTCGGAGGCCGAACTGAAGGCCGCGCTGCGTAAGCGCTGCATTGCGTCGGTGCGTAACGAGACGTCGCCCTTCGTGCTCGTCGTGTGTGGCACGGCGTTCAAGAACAAGGGCGTGCAGCCGATGCTCGACGCCATCGTGGATTACCTGCCTTCGCCGCTCGATATTCCGCCTGTGAGCGGCATCGATCCCGACGCCAAGGAAGAGGGCACGCTCGTGCAGCGATCGGCCGACGACAAGGCGCCGTTCTCCGCGCTGGCGTTCAAGATCATGACCGACCCATTCGTGGGTCAGCTCACCTTCTTTCGGGTCTACTCGGGCACGCTCACGTCGGGTTCTTCGGTGATCAACTCTACCAAGGGCCGCACCGAGCGCATTGGTCGCCTGCTGAAGATGCACGCGAACAAACGCGAGGAGATCAAGGAAGTCAACGCCGGCGATATCGCTGCGGCCGTGGGCCTCAAGTCGGTGACGACCGGCGACACGCTCTGCGACGAAAAGAAGCCCATCATCCTCGAGCAGATGGTATTCCCTGAGCCTGTCATCTCGTTGGCCATCGAGCCAAAGACCAAGGCCGACCAGGAAAAGCTCGGCCATGGCATGGCCAAGCTGATGGCCGAAGACCCGACCTTCCGCGTGCGCACCGATGACCAGACGGGGCAGGTGGTCATCGCCGGCATGGGCGAGCTGCACCTGGAAATCATCGTCGACCGTCTGAAGCGCGAGTTCGGCGTCGAGGCCACCGTTGGCAAGCCACAGGTGGCCTACAAGGAAACCCTCACCAAGCCTGCCGAAGGCCGCGGCCTGTTCAAGCGTCAGACCGGCGGCCGCGGTCAGTTTGGCGACTGCTGGATCCGGTTGTTCCCGCTCCCGCCAGGTACCGGCTATCAGTTCGAGAACGAGACCGTCGGCGGCTCGATTCCGCGCGAGTTCATCAAGCCCATCGATCAGGGCATTCAGGAAGCGCTCACGCGCGGCATTCTCGCGGGCTACCCGATCGACGATGTCCGCATCGAAGTGTTCGACGGTTCGTATCACGACGTCGACTCGTCGGAAATGGCCTTCAAGATCGCTGGTTCGCTGGCGTTCCAGGATGCGGCCAAGAAGGCTGGAGCGGTGCTGATGGAACCCGTGATGCGCGTTGAGGTTGTGTGTCCCAAGGACAACCTCGGCGACGTGATGGGCGACCTGGCCTCGCGCCGCGGGCGCATCCAGTCGCAGGAAGACCGTGGCGGCACGCAGATCATCTCGGCCCGCGTGCCTCTCAGTGACATGTTCGGCTACGCGACCGACCTGCGGTCGCGCACGCAGGGGCGCGCCACCTACTCGATGTACTTCGATCGCTACGAGCAGGCGCCGCGCAACGTGAGCGAAGAAGTGATCGCACGGGTCCAGGGCACGAAGTAGGCCCGAATCCGAAGACCCGAGACTCGACAAGGATCAGCACATGGTTGGCGACAAGATTCGAATTCGCTTGAAGGCCTACGACGCGCGGTTGCTCGACCAGAGCACCGGCGAGATCGTGGACACCGCCAAGCGCACGGGCGCGCGGCTGGCCGGACCGATTCCGCTGCCGACCGAGATCAACAAGTGGACCGTGCTTCGTTCGCCGCATGTCGACAAGAAGTCGCGCGAGCAGTTCGAAGTGCGGACGCACAAGCGTCTCATCGACATCTTTGAGCCGACGCCGCAAACCGTTGATGCCCTGATGAAGCTCGACCTGCCCGCCGGGGTGGACGTCGAGATCAAGGCCTTCGGCAAGGAACACGGCAAGTAATCGAGCGAGCTAGTTCTACAACGGCGGGGTCCCTGGCGCGCGGCCTGTGCGTGGCGGGTTGCCCTAGCGGCTAGGTGAGTGAACGATGGTGAATGGAATCATCGGTAAGAAAATCGGGATGACGCAGCTCTTCCTGGAAGACGGCACGGTCGAACCGGCCACCGTCCTGCAGGCGGGTCCCTGTGTTGTGGTGCAGGCCAAGCGGCCCGAGCGGGACGGCTACGAGGCCGTACAGCTGGGCTTGGTCTCTGGGAAGTACAAGGCCAACAAGGCCATCGCCGGCCATCACGCGGCCGCCAACGTGCCGGCCACGCGCGTGCGCCGCGAGGTGAAGCGTGCCGCTGGCGGCGAACAGCCGAAGCCGGGCGATTCTGTCGTCGTGGGGGCGCTCTTCAACCAGGGCGAGCGCGTCGATGTGATCGGCACGAGCAAAGGCCATGGCTTCCAGGGCGTCGTGAAGCGGCACCACTTCGCTGGTGGCGCGGCGACCCACGGCTCGATGTTCCACCGCGCGCCTGGCTCGATTGGCGCCTCGTCCTATCCCTCGCGAGTCGTGAAAGGCATGCGAATGGGCGGACACATGGGGACGGACCGCGTCACCGTGCGGAACCTCAAGGTGCTGCGCATCGACGTCGACAACAACCTGATGGTCGTGCGGGGGGCCGTGCCCGGCGCCAACGGCGGCTACGTGCTCATCCGGAAGGCCATTGCGGCCAAGCCCGAGCCGCGGCCGCAGCTGCAAGAGAAGCCCAAGAAGGGCAAGAAGTAGGACGACATGACCGTAGACGTGGTCAACTCGGAGAACAAGAAAGTGGGCTCGGTCGAGCTCAGCGACGCCGTGTTTGGCGGACGCGTCAAGACCGACCTGATCCACGCGTCGGTCGTGCGCGCCAACGCCGCTGAACGGCGCGGCACCCACGCCACGAAGAACCGCGGCGCCGTGAGCGGCAGCGGCAAGAAGCCGTGGCGGCAGAAGGGCACCGGGCGCGCCCGCGTGGGTGAAATCCGCAACCCCCTGTGGCGCAAGGGCGGCACCGTGTTCGGGCCGCAGCCCCGCAGCTACGCGTTCACGGCCCCGAAGAAGGTCGAGCTCGGCGGACTGCAGGCCGCGCTGGCGCAGAAGGCGCAGGACGGTGCGATCGTCATCGTCGACGCCCTGGCCGCGTCCGAAGTGAAGACCAAGGCGGCGGCCGCGATGCTGACGGCCATCGGCGTCACCGGCAAGGCGCTGCTGGTGGACGTGCAGCCCGACGAGCGGCTGCTGCTCTCGGTGCGGAATCTTCCGGGCGTGAAGTTTCTGGCGAGTTCGCGGATTACCGCGCGCGACGTGATCGACACGGCGCATGTGGTGCTGACGCGCACGGCCGTCGAGAAACTGCAGTCGGCGCTCGGCGCCTAGCAGGAGAACGCACATGAAGTTGACTGAAGTGATTCGCCGGCCGCTCGTAACGGAGAAGACCACCGTGATGCGCGAAGACGGCCGGACGCTGGTGTTCGAAGTGGCGCGCAGCGCCAACAAGCTCGACATCAAGCGCGCGGTGGAAAAACTGCTCGGCCCGAAGGTGGCGCTGGTGCGAACCGCGCTCGCCCACGGCAAGCAGAAGCGTCAGGGCCAGTTCGTGGGCCGGCGTTCGGATTGGAAGAAGGCGTATGTCGTGCTGAAACAGGGCGAGAAGATGCCCGAATTCACCGAGAACGTCTAAGCGCCGCGGACCAGTGCGACGCGCCTAGAGATACAGAGAGACGGCCATGCCGATTCGCAAGTACAAACCCACGTCCCCCGGCCGGCGATTTCAGACGGCCCAGGTGTTCGACGAGATCACCACCGACTCGCCGTACCGCCCGCTGACCGAGAAGCTGAAGCGGTCCGGCGGCCGGAACAACACCGGCGAACTCACGAGCTGGTGGCGCGGCGGCGGTCACAAGCGGCTGTACCGCGTGATCGACTTCAAGCGCGACAAGAAGAACATCCCGGCAAAGGTGTCGACCATCGAGTACGACCCGAACCGGTCGGCTCGCATCGCCCTCGTGACCTACGCTGACGGCGAGAAGCGCTACGTGCTGCAGCCGCTCGGCATGAAGGTGGGCGACACCATCGTGGCCGCCGACACCGCCGACATCCTGCCGGGCAACGCGCTCCCGCTGGCGAACATCCCGCAGGGGACGCTGGTGCACAATGTCGAACTGAAGCCCGGACACGGCGGACAGCTCGCGCGCAGTGCCGGCGCGGCCGTGCAGGTGGTGGCCAAGGAAGGCGACTACGTCTCGGTGAAGATGCCCTCGGGCGAGATTCGCAAGATTCTTCACAACTGCCAGGCCACTATCGGCCAGGTTGGCAACCTTGACTTCGAGAACGTCTCGATTGGCAAGGCGGGTCGGAATCGTTGGCTGGGCAAGAAGCCGCATGTGCGCGGCGTCGCCATGAACCCGGTCGACCACCCCCTCGGCGGCGGCGAGGGCCGCACCTCGGGTGGACGACACCCGGTGACGCCCTGGGGCGTACCGACCAAGGGATTCAAGACCCGGTCGAAGAAGAAGCTCAGCAACAAACTCATCGTGCAGCGGCGGAAGAAGTAGGCGTTATGAGCAGATCGCTTAAAAAGGGGCCGTTCATCGACACCCACCTTCTCGAGAAGGTGGAGGCCATGAACCGAGCCGGCGAAAAGAGAGTCGTGAAGACCTGGTCGCGGCGGTCTACCGTGATTCCCGAAATGGTGGGGCATACGCTGGCCGTCCACAACGGACGCAAGTTCGTGCCGGTCTATCTCACCGAGAACATGGTCGGGCACAAGCTCGGCGAGTTCTCGCCCACGCGGCAGTTCAAGGGCCATGCTGCTAAGCCGGACAAGACGGCCTCGTCGTCGCCGGCAGCAGGAGGGAAGTCCTGACATGGTGCAGTCGGAGGCAACGGCGAAGTACGTGCGCACGTCGGCCCAGAAGGCCGGGCTCGTGTGCGATCTGATCCGCGGCAAGGACGTGAACCGCGCGCTCTCGGTGCTGCAGTTTGCCAAGAAGACCGTGGCGCGCGACCTCGCGAAGGTACTGCGCTCGGCGGTGGCCAACGCGCGGCTGCGTGAAGGATTTGGCGGTGATGTCGAGCGGTTGTTCGTCTCGGCGGCGTTTGCCAACCAGGGCCCCTCGCAGAAGCGGGTGCGTCCCGCTCCGATGGGCCGGGCGTTCCGCGTGGTGAAGCGCACGGCGCATCTCACTGTGGAGGTGACCGAACGGCCGCTGAAGATTGCGGCGGTCGGCGAGGGCGAGACCAAGACCCCGGCGCGGCGAGCCCGCGTCAAGAAGGCCGCGGCGGCCGAGTAGTTACGAGGAGATCGCAGTGGGTCAGAAAGTTCACCCGTACGGGTTCCGACTCGGGTTCAACAAAACGTGGAAGTCGCGCTGGTTCGCCGACAAGGACTACGCCGACCTGCTCCACGAGGACCTGGCGCTGAAGGCGGACCTCAAGAAGCGGTTCCAGCATGCTGGCGTCGCCAAGATTGAGATCGAGCGAGCCGCCAACAAGCTGAAGATCGATATTCATACCTCGCGGCCGGGCATCATCATCGGCCGCA
The DNA here is from genome assembly GCA_031376505.1 of Acidobacteriota bacterium. Lineage (GTDB taxonomy): Bacteria > Acidobacteriota > Vicinamibacteria > Vicinamibacterales > UBA2999 > CADEFD01. The sequence goes on along the minus strand of JANMDX010000397.1, from coordinate 8,538 downwards.
AGGGAACCGAGGTCGACAAGCTCAAGCAGGAGATCCAGAAGCGCACCAAGCGCGAGGTCTTCATCAACATCCAGGAAATTCAGAAGCCCGAGCTCGATGCGCAGCTCGTGGCCGAATCGGTGGCGATGCAGCTCGAAAAACGCGTCGCCTTCCGTCGGGCAATGCGTAAGGCGGTCGAGTCCGCGCTGCGCTTCGGGGCCCGGGGTATCAAGGTGCGGGTGTCGGGCCGTCTCAACGGCGCCGAAATTGCCCGGTCGGAGTGGTATCTGCACGGACAACTGCCACTGCAGACGTTGCGTGCCGACGTGGACTTCGGCTTCGCCGAGGCGCACACCACCTACGGGCAGATCGGCGTCAAGGTCTGGATGTACAAGGGCGAGCGGCTCACGCCACGCGTTGGCCGCGAAGAGGAATATCGCGACCGTCCGCGCCGGGCCGCGGGCGCTCGAGGATAGCGAGTAACGACGATGTTGATGCCGAAGAAGGTCAAGTACCGAAAGCAGCAGCGCGGCCGGATGTGCGGCAAGGCGTGGCGCGGTTCGGACGTGTCGTTCGGCGACTTTGGGCTCCGAGCCATGGAGCCCTGCTGGATGACGGACCGTCAGATCGAGGCGGCGCGCGTGGCGATGACCAGATTCATCAAGCGCGGCGGCAAGATCTGGGTGCGGGTATTCCCAGACAAGCCGGTTACCAAGAAGCCACTTGAAACCCGAATGGGTAAGGGCAAGGGCGCGCCCGAGGGCTGGGTCGCGGTGGTGCGGCCTGGAAAAATTCTGTTCGAGATGGAAGGCGTGAGCGAGGCCGATGCCCGCCGCGCGATGGAGCTTGCCTCTGCGAAGCTGCCCATCCGGACGAAGTTCTCTGTGCGATTCGGCGAGGTGAAGCAGTGATGAAGGCAACGGACCTGCGCGAAATCGACGCGGACGGGCTGCGCACGAAGGTGGCGGAGCTTGAAGACGAGGTGTTTCGTCTTCGCATCCGCAAGTCGATGGGGCAGCTCGAGAAGCCGACCATCATCCGCGACGCCCGGAAGAATCTGGCGCGCGTGAAGACGATTCTCAGGGAAAAGGCGAAGTAGCCATGGCCTCGAAGACCGAAATGCAGGGTGTGGTGGTCAGCGACCGCATGCAGAAGAGCGTGGTCGTTGCCGTCAAGCGCCGTGTGCAGCACGGCGTCTACGGCAAGATCCAGAAGCGCACCACGAAGTTGATGGCGCACAACGAAAACGACGACGCCAAGATGGGCGACCTCGTCGCGGTCGCCGAAACCAAACCGATGAGCCGGCGCAAGTGCTGGTCGGTCACGCGCGTCATCGAACGCGCTTCCAAGGTCTAGAAGGAGAGCCGCCATGATCCAGATGCGGACGATTCTCGATGTCGCCGACAATTCCGGCGCCCGGAAGCTTGCGGTGATCAACCCGATTGGCGGGTCCACCGGCCGCTACGCCCGCTTGGGTGACATCGTGACGGCCTCGGTGAAGGAAGCCACGCCTGAGTCCGCCGTCAAGAAGGGCTCGGTCGTAAAGGCGGTCATCGTGCGGGTGCGCAAGGAACAGCGCCGCAAAGACGGCAGCTACATCCGGTTCGACCGCAACGCGGCGGTGCTCGTGAACGCCGAGGGCGAGCCGGTGGGCACGCGCGTGTTCGGGCCCGTCGCGCGCGAACTGCGCGAGCGGCGTTTCATGAAGATCATCTCGCTTGCGCCTGAGGTGCTCTGAGCCATGGCTAAAGTGCGGATCAAGAAGAACGACACGGTGCTGGTGCGCGCCGGCAAGGACCGGGGCAAGCGCGGCCGGGTCCTGCAGGTGATGCCCGACAAGAGCCGGGTAGTTGTGGAAGGCGTTGCGATCATCAAGAAGCACACCCGTCCCAACCCGCAGAAGAACATCAAGGGCGGCATTCTGGAGCGTGAAGCGGCCATTCACGTGTCGAACGTGATGCTGGTCGATCCAGATACGAACGAGCCGTCGCGAATGGGCGTGCAGACGCAGGCCGACGGCGCTAAAGTGCGCGTTCGCCGCAAGCGCGGCGGGGTGGGGGCGAGATGAGCGAGGCGAAGAAAAATCGTCTGCGGGAGCGGTACCTCAGTGACGTGGTGTCAGCCTTGTCGAAGGAATTCGGCTACACCAACATCATGGCCGTGCCCAAGGTCAGCAAGGTCGTCGTCAACATGGGCCTCGGCGATGCGACGCAGAACGCCAAGGTCGTTGACGTCGGCTCTGAGGAGTTGGCGAAAATCACTGGGCAGAAGGCCGCCGTGCGCCGCGCGAAGAAATCGATTGCGCAGTTCAAGGTGCGAGAGGGCATGCCCATCGGCGCGATGGTGACGCTGCGCGGCGAGAGGATGTACGACTTTCTCGACCGCCTGATCAGCATCGCGCTGCCGCGCGTGCGCGACTTTCGAGGGGTGTCGGGACGCGGGTTCGACGGCCGTGGCAACTTCACGCTCGGCTTGCGCGACCAGCTCCTTTTCACGGAGATCGACTACTTGAAGGTGGACAAAGCACGCGGCATGAACGTGTGCGTGGTCACGACGGCGAAGACGGACGACGAAGCCCGCAAGCTGCTTCAGCTGCTGGGCATGCCGTTCCGCACGAACTAGGACGGGGATTCGAGCGATGGCGACTACGGCAAAGATGGCTCGTGAGAAGAAGGCGCTGAAGTTCAAGGTGCGCCACCGTAACCGGTGCCGGCGTTGCGGCCGGCCGCGGGCCTACATGCGGAAGTTCGCGCTCTGCAGGCTTTGCTTCCGGGAGCACGCGCTCACGGGAGATGTCGCGGGCGTGACGAAGAGCAGTTGGTAACACTGGCGGCTACGCGCTAGCGGCTAGGGGCTAGAGAGAGCACGAAGAACATGACTGATCCGATTGCAGACATGCTGACCCGGGTACGGAACGCGGTGTCGGCTCGACACAGCCGCGTGGACATGCCCGCGTCGAAGCTGAAGACCGAGATCGCGCGGATTCTGCAGGACGAGGGCTACATCGCGGGCTTCAGGCTCGTCGAGGAGAAAGCCGCCAAGCCTGGCGGTGCCGCGCGTCCGATGGTCCGACTGTTGTTGAAGTACGGGCCGGGAGGGGAACGCGTGATCACCGGGATTCAGCGCGTGAGCCGTCCTGGCCGCCGGGTCTACGCGGGCGCCGACGGCATCACGACGGTGCTGGGCGGACTGGGTGTGAGTATCCTCACGACGTCACGAGGCGTGATGACCGGGCGGTCCGCGCAGAAGGCCGGCGTGGGTGGCGAAGTGCTCTGCAACGTGTGGTAACGGCAGAGGGGCTGGGGGCTTGGGGGCTGGCGGCGAGACTGGCCGCGTCCCGCAGTCGCTCCCGGTAGCTCGACCGAACTTTTCTAGCTGCTGGCCGCAAGCCGCTGACGGCTAGTTGGGAAAACGAAATGTCACGTATTGGCAAGAAACCGATTCCGATTCCGAAGGGCGTGACCGTCAAGGTCGACGGCGCCGCCGTGGACGTCAAGGGGCCAAAGGGCCAGATGCGTCAGGCGTTGCCGCCCGGTGTCGTCGTGGCGCTCGAGGATGGCCACCTGGTGGCGCGCCGCGAGCGCGACGAAAAGGCGCTCGCGAAGTTTCACGGTCTGGCCCGCAGTCTGGTCGCCAACGCCGTGCAAGGCGTCAACGAAGGGTGGAAGCGCGAGCTCGATATCGTCGGCGTCGGCTACCGCGCCGAAGTGAAGGGCAAGCAGGTGAACTTCGCGCTCGGGTACTCTCATCCGGTGGTGTTCGACATCCCGGTCGGGATCGACATCGCGATCGAGAAGCAGACGCACATCACGGTGACCGGAGTGGACCGGCAGCTGGTTGGGCAGGTGGCCGCGAATATGCGGTCGCTACGCAAGCCCGATCCGTATCAGCAGAAGGGCGTGCGATACACCGGCGAAGTACTGAAGAAGAAGGCCGGGAAGACGGGGGCGTAGGGCCATGAAGGTCACGAATAGAGAAGAACGACGTCAGCGGATCAAGTTCCGCATCCGCAAGCGCGTGCGCGGCACCGCCGAGCGTCCGCGCCTGAGCGTGTTTCGCAGCGTGTCTCACATCTACGTCCAGGTCGTCGACGACCTGGCCGGCCAGACCCTGGCCTCGGCCTCGAGTGTCGAGCCGTCGGTGAAGGCCAAGATGACCGGTGGCGCGAAGGCCGGCAACAATAAGGGCGCCGTCGTCATCGGCGAGACCATCGCGGAGCGCCTGAAGTCGAAGGGCATCGTGAAGGTCGTGTTCGATCGGAACGGATTCCTGTATCACGGCCGGGTGCGCGAAGTCGCAGAAGCGGCGCGCAAAGCCGGGCTCGAGTTTTAGGCGAATCGGAAGGCAATGATGCGGACACGCGAACGAATCGATGCGGGCCAGCTCGACCTCAAGGACACGGTGGTTGCCATCAACCGCGTGACCAAGGTGGTCAAGGGCGGCAAGAACCTGAGCTTCAGCGCGCTCGTGGTCGTCGGTGACGGCCAGGGGGTGGTGGGCTTCGGCATCGGCAAGGCCAAGGAAGTGCCGTCGGCCATCAAGAAGGCCATCGAGGCCGCGAAGAAGAACCTGCTCCGAGTGCCGCTCAAAGGCACGTCCATTCCCCATCCGGCACTCGGCCGGTATGGCGCGGGACGAGTGCTGTTGAAGCCGGCTCCAGACGGCACCGGCATCATCGCCGGCGGCGGCGTGCGCGCCGTGGTCGAGTCGTGCGGCATCCATAACGTGCTGACCAAGTCGCTCGGCACCGCCAATCCGCACAATGTCGTCCGGGCGACGTTCACCGCCCTCTCGATGCTGAGGGACCCGCGTCACGTGGCACGGCTGCGCGGCAAGGATCTGGAAGACATCCTCGGCGTGACGGCGTAGACAGGTGGCTGAGGACATCATGTCGAAGCAGACCAAGACAGTGAAGGTGACTCTGGTGAAGAGCCCGATCGGGTTCAACCGCACTCAGGGAGAGACCGTGCGCGGAATGGGGTTACGTCGGATTCGTCACACCGTGACGCTCCTCGACACCCCTGAAACACGTGGCATGATCCACAAAGTCCGTCACCTTGTGACGGTGGCCGAGTAGACGCTCATGGCAACCAACCTCAGTAACCTTCGTCCCGCCGACGGCTCCAAGTTCACACGCAAGCGTGTGGGCCGCGGCCCCGGCTCTGGCAGCGGCAAGACGGCGTCGCGCGGCCACAAGGGCGCCCAGTCGCGCTCCGGCTACAAGCAGAGGCGCGGCTTCGAAGGCGGCCAGATGCCGTTGCATCGCCGTGTTCCCAAGCGTGGCTTCAACAACATCTTCCGTATCGAGTATGCGGTCGTGAACCTCGACTCCATTGCTGAGCGCTTCGACGCCGGCGCCATCGTCACGCCTGAGACGCTTCGCGAGGTCGGTCTCGTCAGCGATCGGCGGGCTCCGATCAAGGTGCTCGCACGCGGCGAGGTGTCGAAGGCCCTGACGGTGCATGCGCACAAGTTCAGCGGCAAGGCGGCCGAGAAGATCGCCGCGGCCGGCGGCGCAACCGAGCTTCTCGGAAAGCCGGCGGCCTGACCGGCGCTGGCCCGGATCACCGACACAAGGCGTAGCCCATGCTGGACGCGTTCAAGAACCTCTTCGCCGTCGCCGACCTGAGGAATCGTGTGCTCTTTACGCTCGCGATGCTCGGCGTGTATCGCGTGGGTAGCCACATTCCGACGCCCGGCGTGAACACGGCAGCACTGGCCCTGTTGGCGGAACAGGCCAAGGGCACGATGTTTGGCTTTTACGACATGTTTTCCGGTGGCAATCTGTCACAGGTCACAATCTTCGCGCTCGGCGTCATGCCGTACATCAGCTCGTCGATCATCCTGCAGCTGTTGACGGTGGTGTGGCCGTATCTCGAGCGGCTGTCGAAGGAAGGCGAACTGGGTCGGCGCAAGATTACCCAGTACACCCGCTACCTGACGGTGGTCCTGGCGCTTGCCCAGTCGATGGCCATTGCGATCTATCTGGAGCAGCAGACCAACATCGCCGGCGGCCTGCCGCTGGTTTACGAGCCGGGCTGGGGCTTCCGGCTCATGTGCATTCTCACCCTCACGACCGGGACCATGTTCGTGATGTGGCTGGGTGAGCAGATCACTGAGCGCGGCATCGGCAACGGCATGTCGCTGCTGATTTTCTCCGGTATCGTCGTGAACTTCCCTCGAGCAGTCACGCTGACGTTTGACCAGTTGCGTACTGGGCAGATTGGCCTCATCCGTCTGCTCCTGCTGGTGGCGTTGATGGTGGCGGTCGTGGCGGCCATCGTGTTCGTGGAACGCGGCCAGCGGCGCATCGTCGTCCAGTATGCCAAGCGCGTGGTCGGCCGCCGGCAGTTTGCGGGTACCAGTACGCACATTCCACTCAAGGTCAATACCGGAGGGGTGATTCCTGTGATCTTCGCCAGTTCGCTGCTGGCGTTCCCGGGAACGCTGACCGGATTCTTTCCGGCGGGCGGTTGGGGTGATGCGGCGGTGCGCCAGCTCGCCTACGGCATGCCTCTCTACAATCTCCTGTTCGTGACACTGATTCTGTTTTTTGCCTACTTCTACACGGCCATCATTTTCAATCCGGATGATGTGTCCGAGAACATGCGGAAGTACGGGGGATTCATTCCGGGCATTCGCCCGGGCAAGCGCACCGCCGAGCATATCGACACGATCCTGACCCGCATCACGCTGGCCGGCGCGGTGTACCTGTGCATGATTGCGATGCTGCCGGAGTTCATGATCACCGGCTTCAAGGTGGCGCCGATTCCCTTCATCGGCGAGTCGCTCGATGCGGTGCTGCCGCAGTGGTTCACGAATGGGCTCGGGGTCAACTTCTTCTTCGGGGGGACGTCGCTGCTCATCGTCGTGGGCGTGGCCATGGACACCGTCAGCCAGATTGAGTCGCAGCTCATCATGCGGCACTACGATGGCTTCATGAAGAAGACCAGAATTCGCGGCCGGCGCGACTGAGGCGATGGCGTTGCGTTTGCTGGTACTGGGCCCCCCTGGAGCGGGGAAGGGCACCCAGGCATTGAGAATCGCTCGTGAACACGGGGTGCCCAAAATCTCGACGGGCGATATGCTTCGAGATGCGGTGACCTCGGGCAGCCCGCTCGGCGCCCTCGTCAAGGAGACGGTGGCGCACGGGCAGCTGGTGAGCGACGACCTCATCGTGGCGCTGGTGAAAGCGCGCCTCGAGGAAGACGACGCGAGGAAGGGATTCGTGCTCGACGGGTTCCCCCGCACGGTAGCGCAGGCGAGTGCGCTCGATACGCTGCTCGAGGGGGCGGCGTTAGCGGTTGTCGAGATTCGGGTGCCGGACGAGGAACTCGTGCGGCGGGTGCGGGGACGACGTATTTGTGAGCGGTGCGGCACGACGGTGTCGGCGTTTGACGGAGACCCGGCGTTGGCGCCGGCGTGCCGGTCTTGCGGCGGCCGGTTGGTGCAGCGCTCGGACGACAGCGAGCATGTCGTGCGGGACCGGTTGAAGGTGTACTGGCGTGAGACGCAGCCGATGATCGGCTTCTACGAGGGCCGGTCGACGTTCCGGCGCGTGGACGGCACGCTCGCGCCAGTGGACGTGTATGCGGCGATTGCAGGGGCCGTGGCTTCTGTGGGCGCGGAAGGGTGATACGGACCGGAGATGATTGTCTGTCGATCGGCGGCGGAGCTGGAGCGGCTGGCGCGTGTCAACGCGCTGGTGGCTCGCGTGCTCGTCGAACTGACCGCGATGATTGTCCCGGGCGTGACCACCGCCGAGGTCGACGCGTTGGCTGAACAGCGCCTCCGCGAGGCGGGTGCGGAGCCGGCGTTCAAGGGCTATCACGGCTTTCCGGCGACGATCTGCGCGTCGGTGAACGAGCAGGTGGTGCACGGCATCCCGTCATCACGGAAATTGCGGGCCGGCGACATCGTCTCGGTGGACCTGGGCGCGAAGATGGACGGTTTCTACGGAGATAGCGCGGTCACCGTGCCGGTGGGGCAGGTGGCGCCAGACGCCGTAAAGTTGCTCGAGGTCACGAAGCAGTCGCTGCATGAGGCGCTGGCGGTCGTGAAGGCGGGCGCCCGCTTGTCCGACATCGGCGCGGCAGTGCAGCGGCACGTCGAGGCCAACGGGTTTTCCGTGGTGCGTGAGTTCGTAGGCCACGGCATCGGGTCGACGCTCCACGAGGAGCCGCAGATTCCGAACTACGGCACGCCGGGTCGCGGACCGCGTCTCGCGGAAGGGATGGTGCTCGCGATCGAGCCCATGGTGAATTTCGGCCTGGCCGGGGTGAAAGTGCTCTCGGATGGCTGGACCGCGGTGACCAAGGACGGCAGCCTGTCGGCGCACTTCGAGCACACGGTGGCGGTGACCGCCGACGGGTGCCGGGTGTTGACGCGGGTGGATGCCGCCGCCAACGCCGCGGCGTAGTGGTGACTGACGAGACGACGCCGTCGCCCCTGGACGTGGAGGGCACGGTGCGGGAACTGCTCCCGAGCGCGTTGGTCAGAGTGAGTGTGGATGAACGGCACGACGTCGTGGCTCACCTGGGCGGATCGCCGTCGAGGAAT
>JANMDX010000343.1:0-3617 GCA_031376505.1 Acidobacteriota bacterium | reverse complement strand
GCCTTTGCCGCCAAGGTGGCCGCGGTGCAACAGGTGGCATCCGGCACCGACGCGGTGCCGCTGCGCCTGACCACCTCGTGGGACCAGCAGCGCTTTCCCCCAGCGCCCGACCTGGTGGTGCTCGAGACCACAACGCCCGTGCTGCCGGAAAGCTGGGTGAAGTTGTCGGTCGGTCCGCGGGCGCCGTCGGCGGCTGGACCCGCGACACCAGGCGCGGTCCAGGCCTACACGATCGAAGCCGAGCCGGCGTTCTTCCTGAACGGCTTCGAATGCCGCGCGCAGTGCAACGGCGATGACCGGAACGCCATCGAGAGCCGCGTCGATGTCACCGTGGCCCCATTTGCCACCGCGCTTCGGGTCACGGATCTCAGCGCAGCCGCGCCGCAGCTGGTGCGCAAGCCCGCCACGCGTCCGTCGCGCGGCGAGTTCGCGCCGGAATCCAGCCGCTACCTGACGCTCGAAGACGCCGGCTTCGCCGTGCAGCCACCGAATCGCAAGTACGCCGTGTCGGCGCCGGCGACACTTGTGTCTGAAGACGGACAGACGCTGGGCTACCCGTGGCTGAACATCGTCGACAACTGGCACGCCACGGCGTTCACGAGCTTCGGCGACGGCCACGGCGTGTGGGAGAAAGACGGCGGACCGCAGCTGCCCTTCTACGCGCGCAACCTGCGCACGATCACCCAGTGGGTGTTCAGACTCGACCCCGCGCTGCTCATGACCACGCTGCAGTCGCAGCTGGCAAGCGCCTTCTCCGTCGCGCCGCCAGGCGACGGCGTGGCCCGGCGTCTCACCGTGACGCCCGACCGCGTGCAGTCGCATGGCCTCGACGTGTCGAGCGCGCTCGGCGCAGGCGGCACCGGGCTCGTGTGGGCGGCGGTTCGCGACGGCGACCCGCTGGCGCGCACCAGGCGCACCACCGGCAGCGGCCGGCCGGCCACGCGTGCCTCGATCGTGCAGGTGACGAACCTGGGGATCACGGTGAAAGACAGCCCGCTGAACACGCTCGTGTTCGTGACCAGACTCGACACGGGCGCGCCCGTGGCCGGGGCTGCCGTGTCGATCGTGCGCACCGACAACCAGACGTTCTGGCGCGGTACGACCGGCGCCGACGGGGTCGCGATGGCGCCCGACACGCCGCTGCGCGATCCGGAGAACTGGGATCGGTTCTCGTTCCTGGTCACGGCCGAGAAAGACGGCGACGTCGCGTATGTGGGCAGCGACTGGAACGAAGGCATCCTGCCCTGGGATTTCAACACCTTCGCGAACCTGAACGAGCGCGACCCGCTGCTGCGCGGCAGCGTGTTCACCGATCGCGGCGTCTACAAGCTGGGCGAGACCGTCACGTTCAAGGCGATCCTGCGGCAGAACACGCCCACGGGCGTGCGGCTGCTGCCAGAAGGCACGCCGGTGCTGGTGAGCGTGCGCGATGGACAGAACAAACGTGTCGACGAACGCACTGTGCCGCTCACGGCGTGGAGCAGCGCCGAGTGGACGCTGGCTCTGCCGGCCGAGGGCACGCTCGGCGACTACTCGGTGCGCGCGATTCTCGCCTCGGATCGCCCGAAGCCGCCGACGCCGGCCGAGCGCCGGCCGGGCCAGGAGCCGAGTCCAGAGGACGACGACTTCGTTCCCTACGAACGCGTCGTCGACGGCTCGTTTCTGGTGGCCGCGTATCGCCGGCCCGACTTCCGCGTGGACGTCACGCTGAGCGGTGCCGGGCGGTTGGCGGGGGATCCGCTGAACGGCGTGGTGACCGCACGGTATCTGTTTGGCGCGTCCATGGGCGCCAAGCCCGTCACGTGGCGCTACGGAAAAGCCCCCGGCGCTGGGGCGCCCGAGGTCATCACGGACACCTACGGCGACGACCGGTGGATCTTCGTCGGACAGACGTCGCGCCTCGGCGGGTACCTGGGCCGCTCCGACCTGCGAAGCGAGGAGGGCACGCTCACGGCGACCGGCGATCTGCCGCTCACGCTCGACACCGAGCGCGAGGCCGGCATTCCCTACATCTACTCGCTCGAAGGCGACGTGGAAGATGTGTCGCGTCAGCACATCGCCAACCGCGCCAGCCTCACCGTGCATCCGGCGCTGTGGTACGTGGGTGTGCGGCGCCCGTCGTACTTCCTCGAACAGAAGAACGGCCTCGCGACCGAGATCGTGGCGGTGGGGCTCGATGGCACGCCCACCGCCGGCGTGCCGGTCGATGTGACGCTCACGCAAGTGCAGTACACGAGCGTGCGGCGCGCCGAGGGCAACGGCTTCTACACCTGGGACACGCAGCGCAAGGAAGTGCCCGCGGGGTCCTGGAGTGTCACGACCGGTGCCGAGCCGGTGCCATTGGCGATCCCGTTTGCGACCGGCGGTCTCTTCATGCTCGAGGCGCGCGGGCGCGGCGACGACGGACGCTTTGCCATGACGCGCACGTCGTTCTATGTGCTCGGCGAGGGCTACACGGCCTGGGAACGCTTCGATCACAACCGCATCGATCTCGTGCCCGAACGTCAAACGTACAAGCCCGGCGACACCGCGCGCATCATGATCCAGTCGCCGTGGGAGCAGGCCACTGCGCTTGTGACCACCGAACGCGAGGGTGTGCGGAGCCATCGTCAGTTCGCCCTGACCTCCACGCAGCAGTCGATCTCGGTGCCCATCACCGAGGCCGACATCCCGAACGTGTTCGTGTCGGTGCTGCTCGTGAAGGGCCGCACCAACGCCGCGCCGGCCAATGCCTCGGCTACCTCGGCCACCGCCGATACGAGCGATCCCGGCAAGCCGTCGTTTCGACTGGGCTACGTCGAACTCAAGGTGGAGGACCGCGCCACGCGTCTTACCGTGGCGGTCACGGCCGACCGGCAGGAGTACCGTCCGGCAGCCAAGGCCACGGTGCGAGTCGACGTGAAAGACATGGCCGGCGTGGGCGCGGCGAGCGAAGTGACGCTCTGGGCTGTGGACTACGGCGTGCTCTCGCTCACCGGCTACCAGCCGCCCGATGTGGCAGGGTCGGTCTACGTGCGCAAGTCGCTGCAGGTCTTCAACGCCGACAACCGCCAGCGTATCGTGTCGAGGCGCGTGCTCACGCCGAAGGGTGGCGGCGAGGGCGGCGGCGGCGGCGTCGATGCCGGCGCGGGCACGCTGCGCAAGGACTTCCGCGTGCTGGCGTTCTGGGTGGGCTCGGTCGTGACCGGCGCCGATGGCCGCGCCAGCGTCGACCTCACGCTGCCCGAGTCGCTGACCACCTATCGCATCATGGCGGTGGCCGGCGACCGCCGGTCGCGCTTCGGCTCGGGCAGCGCCGAGGTGCGCACCAACAAACCCGTCACGCTCACCTCCGCCTTCCCGCGCTTCCTGGCGGTGGGCGACCAGGCGCACTTCGGCGCGGTCGTCGGCAGTCAGCTTGCCGCAAGCGGCACCGCCGCCGTCACGATGACCTCGCTTGACCCGGCGGTGTTCACGCTCACGGGGCCGGCCGAACAGCGCGTTGCGGTCGGCGCTGGCAACACCGTGGAAGTCCGATTCTCCGGCACAGCCAAGAGCGTGGGCCGCGCACGCATCCGGATGAGCGCGCGTCTCGGCACCGAGAGCGATGCGTTCGAAGACGTGCTGCCGGTCGAGAT
>JANMDX010000335.1:0-30627 GCA_031376505.1 Acidobacteriota bacterium | reverse complement strand
GGGACGAACGTGGCGGGGGGCGGGGGGCCGCGTGAACGACGCGGGCGGGGCAGAACTCACGGCCCTGGGAGGCGGCCTGCGCCGCCGTCCCAGAGCGCGAGACGTTACATGCTCGACGACTTGCTGAGTGCGCCGGCGAGGTTGTTGAGCGCGAGTTCGAGCGTCTTGCGCGAGGTGCCGACGTTCATGCGCATGTGGTGGTCGGCGCCCTTGCCGTACGACTGGCCCGAGTTGAGGTGCACCCGGGCGTTCTTCACGAGGTAACGCTCGAGCATCTGCTCCTTCGTGAGCATCGGCGCGTCGGCGGCCTTCGTGCGGTTGTAGTCGGCCGCCATGGCCACCGTGCCGATCTTCGTGGCGAACTCCGTGAAGTCGAGCCACATCAGATAGGTGCCCTGCGGCTTCATGGTCTTGACGCCTGGCAGCTTCGCGTTGACGAAGTCGGCGGCAAAGCTCGTGTTGCCGTCGATGTACTCGACCAGCTGGGCCTGCCAGTCTTCGCCTTCCGGCGTGTAGGCGCCCATGTTCGCCACGACGCCCATCGTGTTGAGGTCGGCGCGGTGGTGGACCTTGATGCGGTCCATGTAGTCCTTGTTGGTCGTGTAGAACCACGCCGTCTTGTGGGCGGCGAGACCGAACGACTTGCTGGCGGCCTTGAACGTGACGCTGTTGTTCACGACGTCCTTGTTCGCCAGGCTGGCAAACGGGGTGTACTTCTGCCCCTTGGCCACGAAGTCGCAGTGGATTTCGTCGGCCAGCACCACGACGCGGTGCTTCAGGCAGATCTCGCCAATCCGGAGCAGGTCTTCGGCGCTCCAGCAGTTGCCGGTCGGGTTCTGGGGATTGCAGAGAATGAACGAGTTCGTGTCGACGCTGATCTGCTTTTCGAACGCCTCGAAGTCCATCTCGAACTTCCCGCCGGCGCCGCGCTTCAGCTTGACTTCCTCGGCCAGCGTCTGGGTGGCAGTGAGATCGCCGTAGAAGCCGTTGTAGGTCGGCGTCTGCAGCAGGACCTTCGTGCCCTTGGGCGAGAACGCCTTCAGCGTGGCGATGATGGCGGGATGCACGCCGGCCGCGATGACGAGCTGCGAGGGCTCGATCGTGACGCCGTAGTGCTTCTTGTTCCAGGCGATGATCCCTTCGGCAAAGGACGCCGGCGTGTCGAGATAGCCCCAGTTCTCGTGCTGCATCCGGTCCATGAGCGCCTTGGTGATGGACGGCGCCGCCTTGAAGTCGATGTCGGCGATGCCCATGCCGACCTGGATCGAGTCCTTGCCGAACACGCGAATCTGCTGGTCGTACTTGACCGAGTTGGTACCGAAGCGGTTGTACGGCGTGTCGAAGTCGTACTTGCCGCCGGCGCCCGGCGCAAACCCGCCAGTGGCTGCGGCGGCCACCGATGGCGCCCCGCCACTCACAGCGCCCAACAGCGCCGTCATACCCGCATTCTGAAGGAACGATCTGCGCCCAAGCCCGTGTTGCATCGACATGTTGTGTCTCCGGCGGCGGCATCCGGATCCGGCCGACATGGCCGGTGCGGCGCGCGATGTAAACGGGCCAATATTAGTCTCAACCGCCCCGGGTCGGATGACTTTTCTTCGTCGTGCCAATCCGGGTCGGTTATCCGGCCGGCGGGCGGCCCAGCCGCCATCACCGCGGCTCAGGTAGCCGGCTAGCGCGCCACGACCGTGAGTTCGCTGGCCCGCGCCGCGGGGCCCACGGCCAACTGCAGGCCCGCGGGAAGTCCAGCGGCGGAAATGGTCAGCACCGTGTCGCGACCGTCGCGGGCGGCCACGAGGGCGTAGGGGGCCACGGACGCGGCAGTGAGCCCCGCCGCAGCCGTGACGCCGTAGAGGCGCAGGCGGAGCTGCGCAGAGGCAGGAGGACCGTTAGGATCGGCTGGTTCCACCCGATAGGCCACAGGGCCGTCGGCCGCCAGCTTCAGCACGGGCTGACCACCGGCGGTCACGACGACCTGCGCCGAGGCCAGCTGCATCTGCGTCCCCTGCCCCAGGGCCGTGGTCGATAGCACCGCCACCATCCACGCGCACAGTACTCGAGTCGTCATGGCTCTCATCCCCCTCATCACTGCACCCGCACCGAGAACACCGCGAACGGCCGCACCGCGGGGCGGCTGCCGCTGCTTTCGGCCGGCAGGGCCGAAATCACCGACGTGACATTCGCCGTCGCCGGCGCGTTGAACGTAATGGTCGCCTGACCACCCGACACCGTGACCGTGCGGAAGTTGCCGTCGTTCGGCGTCGTCACGCCGCCCGTGATGGACCCACCCGCCGACGCGTTCCCGAACGACCCATCGCGGTTGTACCAGTTGATGGCCGTGAAGGCGATCCGCGCCCCGTCGGGAATCAGATTCCCCGCCGTGTCGCGCAGATTGGTCAGCGTGAGCGACACACTGCCGCTCGGTGCCACCGTCGAAGCCCCGACGAAGGTGCCGGTGTCAGCGCCCGTCAGTGTAAGGCCCGCGGCCGTCAGTGGCTGCACGCCAATGCGGCTAGCGGCAGGCGTTGCCGGAAGGACCGACAGGATGACCGGCGCCGTATTGCCGGTATCCACGAACAGACCGGTGCTCGAGTAGGTCGCCACGACCTGGCCACCGGTGACGGTGTAGGTACGGAAGTTGCCGTCGTTCGGGGTAGCCTCGCCGCCAAGCATCGTGCCGCCGGCCGACCCGTTGGGATAGCCACCATCGGAGAGGCGATACCAGTTGATCGCGGTGACCGCCACCTTGGTGCCGTCTGGCACCGGCACACCCTGCGCGTCGGTAATACCGGTGATGGTGAGCACACTCGTGCGGGCCTCCCGGTCGGCGTAGAGCGTGACCGGCGAGACTGTGGCCGACGCCGCCACCGCGCTCGACAGCGCCAGCGTGCCTTCGGCAAAGGGCGTGATGGTGACTCGGTTGTTGACGCTGTCGGCCACGACGGCGGCAATCACCGCCGAGCGCGCGTCGTTGGGCCCGAGCGGCGCCACGTTTTCCGCAGAGTAGGTCGCGTCGATGCGGCCATTGGTCACGGTGTAGGTCTTGAAGTTGGCGTCGTTGGGCGTCGCCGCACCGTCGAGCAACAGCCCGCCGGCCGAAATGTTCGGATAGCCACCGTCGGACTTGCGGTACCACAACTGGGCCGTGAGCGCGACGCGCGTGCCGTCGGGCACGGCGTTACCCACCGCATCGCGCAGGTTGGTGATGGCGACCGCCACCGGACGACGCGCCCCGTCGGCAAGCGTCGAAGCGGGAGTGGCCACGATGGTCGCAGAGGTCAGCCCAGCCTGCGTGATGCGAAGCTCCGCAATCGGCGTCGTACCGATCCGACTGCCGTTGCCGGTCGCCGGAAGAACGGCGAGCACGGTCGTCGCCGTGGATCCCACTCCGAGCACCAGTCCGCTATTGGAGTAGGTGAAGGTCACGGCCCCGCCGTTGACCACGAAGCTTCGGAAATTGCCGTCGTTTGGCACTGGGCCACCACCGAGAATCGTGCCTCCGAACGACCCGTTCGGATAGCCACCATCAGACTGGCGATACCACAGCGCGGCCGTCACGGCGATGCGCGTGCCGTCGGGCACCGGACGGCCCAGCGCATCGGCAAGCCCCGTGAGGGTCACAACCGACCGGTTGTCGGCCGCCACGGCCGGGAGCGTGTTCGGCACCACCACGGCGCTGCCGATGTTCGACCCGCCCGCGGAGCGCGCGATGCTGCCCTCGCCGAAGGGCCGAAGTGTGACGCGGCTGTTCGCCGTGTTCGCAGTCACCGCAGCGATGACGGCCGTGTCGGTCGTGCCGGCGCCAAGCGTGGCGCCGTTGATGGTGTAGACCACCTGGGCCGCGCCGCCAGCAAGCTGCACCGTGCGGAAGTTGCCGTCGTTCGGCGTGCCGACGCCACCGGTGAGTGCGCCGCCCGCCGCCGCGTTGGGGTAGCCGAAGTCCGACCGCCGGTACCACGCCACAGCCGTCAGCGCAACTCGAGTGCCGTCGGTGACCGCGTTGCCGTAGTTGTCGCGCACGCTGTTCACGTCCACCACGATGGGCCGGTCCACGCCGTCGGCAATCACCGAGGTCTGCTGCGGCAGGATGCTGGCCGAGTCGAGCGCGCCAACGAGCACCCGTGCCTCCGCCACCGGCGTCAGGCCGGTGCGGTTGCCGTTGACGTCGGCGGTCACGAGCGCGACCACCGCCGTGCCGGGGGCACCGAAGTCCGCGAGCACGCCCGCATCCGAGTAGGTCACGACCACTTCACCGCCCTGGGCCGTAAAGGTGCGGAAGTTGCCGTCATTCGGCGTGCCCACGCCCCCGAGCAGCGCGCCGCCGACTGTGCCGTTGGGATACCCGCCGTCGAGGCGGTACCACGTCGCCGCGGTCGCGGCGAAGCGCGTGCCGTCGGCCGCGGTGGTGCGGAAGCGGATCACGACCTGCTGATCCACCGTGTCTCCGGTCGTGAAGCGCTGGCCGGCGAAGGTGCCGGTCGCCGGTGGTCCGGCGATCAACGCGAGGCCCTGGCTGGAAGCTCCGCCGCCCGCATCCTCGACTCGCATGCCGAGCGTGACGAGCGTAGGCTGCAGCAGCGCGGGCATGAACGACGTCGCGTCGATCGGCTGACCGCCCGGCGTGAGCGTGACGTCGGTGCCGTTCACGGTGAGCACCAGCCGGCCGGTGACGGCGGGCGCAACGAGTCCGGTCCAGCTCGCGCCGGCAATCGTGTTCGGGTCACCCGCGATGACGACATCGTCACCGGGATGAAGGAAGAAGGTGGCGCTACCGAGGCCCACGCTTTGGCCCACGCCAGGTGTGGCCTGGAACGCCGCGCTCTCGAGCACCGTTCGCGCACGCCGCGCGTAGACATCCAGCGCGACCGCATTGCTGGCTTGGCCGCCAACCGACACCTGCACCGCGCCGGTTGTGGCACCCTGCGGCACGGTCACGATGAGCCGTTCGGCGCTGGCGCCGAGCACGTTGGCGCGCAGTCCGTTGATGGTGGCGAAGTTCTGCGCCGGCGTGCCCGCGAAGTTCCGGCCCAGGATGGCGAGCGTGTCTCCCGCGCCCGCGATGACGCGGCCGAGCGAGGTGATGACCGGTGGCGGCAACGAGGTGGGCAGCGTGACCGACACCGCCACGTTGGCGGTGAAGCCCTGCGACTGCACGATGACCGATGTCGTGCCTGCACCGGCCGCGGTGATGACGCCGGCCGCCGAGACCGTGGCGACACCCGCATCGAGCGTCTGGAAGGTCACGGGGAACTGGCCGGCGCCGACGGTGCCGTCCGAGTAGTGGTACTGCACCGTGACGAGCTGTGCCTGGCCGAGCAACGTAAACGCGGCGCTCGAGGGCGTGACGACGAGATCGGTGGCCTGCACCGCGCTCACCGTCACGAGGACCGGCACCGACGGCAGGCCGGTGGCAGCCGCCGTGACGGTCGTCGAGCCGATGCCGGTAGACGTCACGAGTCCACTGCCATCCACGACCGCGACGTTCGGATTCGCGGTGGCGAAGCGCACGGTGCCGCCGAAGGCTCCGGTGGTGTTGTCTGAAAAGAGCGCCGAGACGCCAATCCGCTGGCTGCGGCCCAGGCCCTGGAGGGCCAGGGGATTCGGTGCCGCCGTGAGGCCGACCACCGAGGTGAAGTTCACGGTGACGGGCACGTTCACCGGTGTGACGCCGGGCACGGTGCTGGCGACGGTGATGACGGCCGAACCGTTCTGGCCCGGCAGCACCAGGCCGGTCGCCGTGGCGCTCGCCACTGACGGCGCCGACGAGGTGAACGTGACACCCGCGGTGAGCACCTGCTGCGTCGTGTCGCTGAAGGTTCCCACCACGCCGAGCTGCTCGGACGTCCGCGTGCGCGACAGCGACACGGCCGGTGGGGTCACCGCAATCGACAGCAGCGCGGCAGGCGTCGCGACCGTAATTGACACCGGCGTGCTGACGTTGCCTGATTCGTCAATCGCGACCAGCGTGATGACGTCGCCACCGGCGCCCTCCATCTGCGTGGAGAAGGTGCCCGTCGCCGAGGCGAGCGCCGAGGCGCCAGCCTGCGTCGTCTGGTTGGTGAAGCGCACGCGGGCGGCCGGCTCGGCCGCGCCCGCACCGCCCGCAATCGACACGATCGCGGCACTGACCGGCGCGACCGTGAGCGACGTCACGACCACGGGTGGAGGCGGCGTCGTGTCCACGGGCAACGTCGTCAGATCGAACGCGAGTGTGACGGTTGTGCGGTTGTTCGACGTGTCGGCCGCGACAATCGCCATCACGTGTGGGCCGATGGCCAGTCCGGTGGTATCGAGCGTGAAGCTGTCGCCAGTACCGCGCGGCGCCGTCTCGGCATCGAGCGTGTAGGCAATGGACGCCACAGCCGTGTTGTCAACGGCCTGCGCGGCAAACGGCACGGGCGTGCCGGCGCGGAAGCGGGTGCCCTGTGGGCTCACGAGCGCGAGCTGGGGCGGCGTCACGTCGGTCGTGACCTGGAAGGCGGCCGTCGCCTGCGTCTGGTTGCCGGCGCCGTCTTCGACGATCGCCACCAGTTGGTGCGATCCGGATGACAGGGCGGCCGTGGCCACATCGAACTGGTAGGGCTCAACGAGTCCAGTACCGACAGGCGCGATCGCGCCGTCGAGGAAGAGGTCCACGCGCGCCACACGGCCATCGTCGGTGGCCTGCACGAGCGCGCTGAGCGTACGGCCCTGACCCACGGTGGCGCTCGCGACGATTGCCGCGGTGGGCGGCTGGAGGTCGGGCGCAATCTGCAGTTGCAGCGTGGTCGTGCCGACGTTGCCCACCTGGTCGAACGCATGCGCTTCGACCACATGCGTGCTGCCGGCCGCCATGGCAGCCGTCTCTACGAGGAAGCGCAGCGACGGGCTGCCCCTCTTCGCGTCCACCAGCCCACCGTCCACGAACAGATCCACGCGCGCGATGCCGTTGGTGTCGGTCGCCTGAGAGGCCACTGGCACTGATTGCCCCCGGCCGATGGACGTGGGCGTGAAGGGCGGTTCGACGGTGAGCGCCACGACGGGTGCCGTCGTGTCCGGCACCGGCGCGGCCGGCGCGGTGGTGAAGCGCGCCACGATACCCGACGCCAGCGAGAGGCCGCTCTCGTTGAAGACAGAAGGGTTCACGGTGATGGTGTAGACCGTGTCTGGCTTGAGCGGCACGGTCGGCTGGAAGATGGCGGAGGTGCCGCCGAAGATTGTGGCGAAGCTGAGCGTGCCGCTCACGACCGCTCCGATGGGATCCGCGACGGTGAAGGCCGCACCCGTATATCCCCCGGTGATGGTGGGAGTGATCATCGGGTCGGAGAAGAGCGCCACAATCGCCGTGGCGAGGCCGACGCCGGTCGTGTTGTGGGCCGGCACGACGGTGACGGTGGGTTGGCCGTTTGGGTTGACCCGCGCGCTCGGCAGCGTGCCGATGGCACAGCCAAGGCCGCTGCCCACAAACGCCACCGACAGGTTGATGTTCGCGTCCGCGGCGCCAACACAGCTGATGATGGCGCCCGTCGTGAGCGGCATCACCTTGTAGGTCTGCACGACGGTCTGCCCGCGCAGAATATCGCCAAGGCTGCGGGCCACGGGGCCGTCGATCAGTGCTCCGGTCGTTTCATCGAGCAGGTCCGCGCCGGCACCCACATCAATCGCCATCGACGCATAGAGCGCGTCCAGGTCCGGATCGGTGTTCTCGATGGTGACCGTGAGGTCGTACGGCACGCCGGCCTGCACGAAGTCGGGATGCGACACGCGCACGTCAAGCTTGGGCGGTCCCTTCACTTCGAGATCGGTCGACGCGCTGCCCGAGAAGGCCACCGGTGCAGACAGGAACGACCCGACGATCTTGCCGCCGAAGTGAGCCGTGACCGTGTGAATGCCCTTGGTGTCGCCGCGCACGATGAAATTGCCGGTCGTATCGGTGCCTGGCGCCAGGTCAGGCATCACGATCGCGCCACCCGCGGGCGCCACCGGCGTCAGGTCGTTGGGGGGCACATCAAGCCGCGCCGTGAGGTCGGTCAGCGTGAACAGCGACGACACGTTCATCAGGAGCAGGTTGACCTTGAAGAACTCCTTCAGCGTCTTGATCCGGCCTTCGATGATGATGACGCCGGGAATGGACGGAAGCCCTGGCGCCGGCGGCGCAATCTCGAACGGCACGAGCTTGAGGGGCGGCGTGTTCTGTGGCGAGCTGCCGCCGCCGCCATCACCGCACGGAATCGAGATGGCATTTCCGCTGGACGACAGGCCCTGGCCCGGCGCTGCACACCCCACGGTCACGGGCGGACCCTCGGCAAACATCTCGTCGATCTGCCGCACGACCGGCACCGGCACCTGCACCTGCTGCCCGCCCACCGTGAGCACGACGACGAAGCGCGACACGTTGTAGTTAGCGGGATCGGCGATGTTGATCACGCCCTGGGCCACAAGCTGCCGGACTTCGGGCGTCGACAGCCGCGTGGCCGTCACTTTGGCCCGGACGACGTCGGTGAGGGTGATCTGCGCGATCTTGAGGTTGTTGACCGTCGCCGTCTGGCCCGACGTATCGGTGCCGGTCAACGTGAGCACGTTCTCGGCGTTCGGCTTGAGCGGCACGCGAATGCCGAACTGCACCTGTCCAGTGGGCGCCGTCTGACTGGCGGGCTGCGACCCACCTGCCACGGTGAGCGTCGTGGGACTTGTCGCCTGCGCGTGTGCGGCGGCGGGTGCGAACGCCGCGACGAGCGCGACCAGGAGCCGGCCGGCCACGTGATTGGCACGGCAGGGGCGCGTGAAGAGCGAGGCAGTCATCATCGTGAGCCCTTCGAAGGTGGGTGGCAGCATCGCGGACCTCACTGGACCTTCACCGTCAGGGTCAGGCCGTGATAGTCACGCGACTGGATGACGATCTCGCCGTTCGAGGTCGTGCTCGCCATCTGCAATCCGATCGACTCGAGCGCGGCAATGTCCGCCGGACTCGGCGTTTGGCCGGCCTGGAGCACCTGCACGAGCTTGGCCGCCAGGCCCTGAATACGCGTGAGGTTCGACACGATGGTCTGAGCGCTGGTCGCGGCCGCCGGCGGTGCGTTACCCGCCCCCACGGCCGTGACGATGAGCGAGTTCAATACCGCGAGCGCCTGGGCCGTCTGGTCGGCCCGCAGGTGCACTACCGCGCGTCCGACGTCCGCAAAGACGCTGGCCGCGAGCTGGTCGGCCGCGGCCGTGGCCCCCGCCATGGCGCCCTTGGGAATGTTGATCTGGAACACCCCGTCGCCGTCGGTGACCACGTCGAGGTTCGTGCCCTCGACATAGAAGTCGAGGCCCGCCAGGGGCAGTCCGCCGGTGCGCACGATTCCGCGAGCGGCGATGTCCCAGCCGGCAGCGCGACGATACGCGTCCACCTGCGCCTGCTGTGGGTCGTGGAACACCCGATGGTCGCCCGACACCGGGATTGGATCCGTGTCGGCGGCCGTCGCCGGTGCGCAGCCAATGGGCTTCAGCACCCGCGCCGGCAGAGCCACCGACAGGATGTTGTCACCAGGCGATAACGTCGCCGTCGTCGAGAACTCGAGGCCGCTCAGCGCAATGGGTGTGGCCGTGCCGTTCACAATCAGGAACGCGTCGGGGACGTTGGCAGGGCCGAAGCTCCAGCGGTTGCTCACCAGCCCGTTGATCGTCACGGCGGCGTTCGCCAGAGCCGCACCGAAGCCGGGCGTCAGGATTACCGCCCGCGGGCACGTTGTGGGCCCGCTCGGCGGCGGGGGCGACGGCGGCGCCGACGGATTCAACTCGAACTCGACGCTGATCGTCACCGGCGGCTGCTCGGCGGTGGGCTTGTTGTTCTTCCGCGGCGGCGGCGGCGGCGGCAGAATCGGCGAAACCGTCGGGTCGGGAGGAATGGGCGGCGGCGTGCTGGCGAACGCGACGTCGGTGATGTTGTGCTTGAAGATGTCGAGCACGCGCGTGTACGAACGCGTCTGCCCTTGATACTTCACGGTGAAGTCGATGACTGGCGACACGCCCAGCTGGACGAGGTTCGGCAGGATGTAGACGCCGTCGCTGTCGGTGACCGCCACGCGGCGTTGGGCGGGCACGTGCACGACCGCGCCCGCAAGTGGCGCGCCCGTGTCGGACACGACCTGGCCAGACATGCCAAAGCGGACGCTCGCAAAGATCCGCTCGCCGTCGTAAAACACGAGGCCGTCGCGCGCGCTGCTCAGCTTCACGTCGGACGGCCGCCGGAAGCCGCGGTCGATGACCAGCTTCTTCTTGTCGATGGCCGAGAGGCCAAAGAGGCCGTTGTTCGGGGCCGCGTTGACCGCGGGAATCATCGACAGCGAGCCCTGCACCGAGTCGGACACATACAGGTTGGAGTAGCCGTCGAAGGTGACACCCGACAAGCGCTGGTAGGGCGATGGCACGCCCGCCGCAAAGAGCTGCTGCACGCCAGACGGCGGTGCAAAAGGCCCGGAGGGCGAGGCAAACAGCAGGTTGTTTCCCTCAGTGATGGCCATCGTGAAGTTCGAGTTCATGGCCATGGCCGTGTCCGGGCCGAAGTTGAAGAGCGGGCTCGACACCCACGGCTGAGACACGTTGCGGACCGTGGTTGCCCCTGCCGGCAGGCTGCGCGGCAGCGTCATCCTCGTGACGCGCTGGTTTAGCGCATCGGCGATGAAGAGCGACTCTTCGTGGATGTTGAGGTTCGACGAGAACGGCCCGGCCGCCACGACCATCGCCTGCACCGCGACCGGGTTGGCGAACATCAGCAACTGGCTGAAGTAGTTCACGCTGCCGGCGAAGTCGCGTGCGCCCGTGAGCGGCGCGAAGCTGAACACGCGGCCGCCGAACTGGGCGTCCGAGGCGGAGTTGTCGGTGAAGAGTGTGCCGTCGCCCGAGATGCCGAGACCCGCCGAGCCCGGCGTCTTGAAATTCGGTACGCCATACAGCGAGATCTTGTCGTTGACCACGCTGAAGATCGAATTCAAGGTCGGCACGCTGATGAACGAGAGGCCCGTAGCGCTCCACACCGCCAGGCTGGCCGGCGGCTTCGCCACCGGCGGCGCGGTGCCCACGTACAAGAGCTGCGGGTCGCTCGGATCGCTTGTCTGGTAGCGCACGCCCCTCAGGATCTGGGCGATCGGTTGCGTCACGGTCTTCACGACGTCCAGCCCGATCACCGCGCGCTTGGCGCCCTCGGCGCCGATCTCGAGCGTCGTCGGGAAGAACCCCCCGATGAACTCCAGGAACGCGTTGGGCGGTGGCGGATCATCGATAGCCACCCCGATCTGCCGCACTCCGATGACGACCCACGAGTAGGTGCCGTCGGCCGGCACGACGTCCACGAACGACACCTCGTCGTTCTGCTTGAACGCCTTCGCGAGGACGGGCGAGAAGTTTCCGCGGATGCCGCGATAGAGCCGGTACCGCCACGTGATGGCTGGGTCGTCGTAGACACCTTTGTCATTGGGGCTGCGGTCGAACCAGATCTTGACGAGCCGGCTCGGCTGCGGAGGAGTCGTCGTCGGATCGAAGAGCTGCTCGACTTTGCGGATGAACGGCTGACGCGGACGCACCGAGGCGATGACGAGCTGCGCTTCGAACTCGAGCAACTTGTCGAGGACAGCGCCCTGAATCTTGCTGAGGCCGCCCTCCACGAGGCTCTTGCCGATGCCGAGGACGCCGTTCACCAATGCGGCCTGCTTCGCTTCTTCCTTGGCGACCTTCCAGGCATCCTGGTAGCTCTGGGTCAGGAACGCCTGCGACACGATCTTCTGGGAGTTGCGTGTGGCCTGAGCACCATAGAAGAACGGCGTCATGTTCTGGATGGCGGCGCCGTACGACTTGCTGCCCGCCGTGGCCAGCAGTTCCAGCAGCTCGACCGCCGTGCCACACTGCGGCTGCGGCAGGAAGCTCGCGTTCGGGTCCTGCGCGGCGAGCGCGGCCTCAACTGATCCCCCCTGATACTGCTGGGAGCCCGCGACGGTAATGGTCTGCACCAGGAACTGATCGCAAAGGCTGCCGGCCTTCTTGGCCGTGTTCCAGCCGGTCGGTTGCACGGTGTCCACGACGTTCTGCAGGACGCCGCCCCAGAAAATCGAGGCGGGGCGATCGGACGGCGTGGACGATCCTGTCGTCTGACGCTGCGGCGCGCCGAACCGCCCGCGCAGCCGCCCGAACGTTGCGGCGCTGCCGCTGACCGATGCCGGCCGCGACGCGCTCGTCATCGACCCGGCGGGCGACGGTCTCCCCAAAGAGGGCATCAACGACGCGAGGGCGTCGCGCGCGCGGACCCACAACCCTGGGCGAGCGGCAGGCAGCGCGACCGGCTCGGCGCGGGTGAACGGGGGCGCCGTGCCTTCTGGCAGGAAGCGCGTGACCGCCGTCAGGAACGAGACGGTCGCCAGATTGACCTGCAGCGGGTTGAGCTCGGTGTCGAACGTGAGCTTGGGAGCCGTCGAGGACGCGACCCGGCCCTGGTTGAAAAGCAGCATGACGAGCGGCGCTTCGGGCAGTGACGGGTCGGCCCACACGGCGTCCACTCGCTGCTGCAGCGCCGTGAGCAGCCGACCGAGCGTGGGCGTCTTCACGCCGGGCAGGTCGAGGCTCCCGATGTAGATGCTGAGGAGCTTGGCGAGCGACATGGTCTGTCCAAAGACCATCTCCTTGGCGATGTCTTCGACGGCGGCATCGGTCACGCTCGCGTAGCCGGCGCCGACCATCTTGGGATTGAGCTGTTGCCCGTTGGCGTCGAGGACGCCGATCTCGCGGCCGCCGGCGGCCAGGAACGCGTCGCGCACAACGGCGCGCAGCTTGTCCGGGTCGCCGTCGGGCCCCAGTTCGGTCGCGCCCTTGCCAAGCACGATGGCGAGCGCCGGCGTGATGGGCGGCGAATTCGGCAGAGGCGGCGGAGGCGGCTGATTCGTGGGCGTCAGAGTGATGTCACCCACCGACGAGGTTCCGTTGGGCGCGGGGGCCACGCTCACCGACAGGGCGTCGAACCCCGACGCGGACACGACGAGGCGTGTCAGGGTGGTCGGCACGCCGCCGGCGCTGAAGGTGCCGTCGGTCGCCGAGGTCGCGCAGGCCGTAGTCCCTGGCTGACAGATCTGTGCGTTCGCGATGGCCTGCGCCAATGGATTCAGCACGCGTCCGTTGACGGTCGCCGCGCCAGCCCCAACGGCGAAGCCGTTCGGCAAGATGGCCTCTTGCGTGCCGGTGGACACGGCGACCAGGCGTGGCCCGATGCTGGCGGTGGCCGCGATGGCCACACGCACGGTCAACGTCGTGGCGCTCGCGGCCGACAGCGACTGTACGGTGACGCCCGATCCGAAGTTCACCTGCGTGAGTGGTCCGAAGGTGGTGTTGACGCCGGTGACCGTGACGTCGACGGTCTGGCCGAGGCCGCCGGACGCCGGCGAGAGGGCCGCCACGAGCGGCGTGGCCGGCGGGGGCGCGGACACCGTGGCACGACCGATGCGCCCGGTGATGACGCCGTCGGTCTGGAACGTCGGGGTGACGGGCGGGTCCACCGTGACCTGCAACGTGTCGGTGTTGACGGTGGTGACGACCTGGACGTTCGCGGACGCCGCGGTGGTGTTTCCGCTTGCGTCGGTGGCGACGGCCACAAACGTCGCCGTGGTACCGGCACCAGCGCCAGCGGGAATCTGTCCGAGGACCTGGAACGCGAACGGCCCCGCAGTCCGGTCGTCGATCACGGTGCTCACGCCGTTGTCGTTGCGCGACACCACGACGCGCCCGAGCGCACGCTCATCGGCGGCGCGTACTGTCAGCGGCACGGTGGCGCCGGGGCCGGCCGACGCAGGCGCGCCGAGCGACACGGTGGGGCGCGTCGTGTCGGGCAGATCCACGATGAACGGCCGTCGCACGGCAGCCGCGTTGCCGGCGCGATCTTCACCGACAATCTCAAAGACGTCCTGCGTGCCGAGCACGGTGGCCGGGGCAATCGCGTAGGCGAGATCGAACGGAGCCGACGTGCGACTCGCGACGACGGCCCGCCGCAGCAAGAGACTGGATTTCGCGAGGCCCGAGAGATCGGTCGCCGTCACCGGAATCGCGACGACGGCGCCCGGCACGACGGTGGCCGGCGCGGTCGCGACGAGCACCGGCGCCGTCACGTCGATATTCAGCGTGACGCTTGCCGTGGCCGTGACCCCGGCGCTGTTCGCCACGGTGCGCGCCACGACCTGCGCCACGCCCTCGCCCGCCACAGTGACCGCCGCGGGGCAGGTCACCGCGTTCGTGCAGGCAAAGCTCACGGTCACGGCCGCGTTGTGCCAACCATTGGCATTAGCCGGCGGCGCGACAGTGGCCACGACGGTCGGGGCTGCCGGTGGCGGGGCGCACACGCTCTTGCCCACGTTGCGCGTGACGAACGTGACGTCGATGTTGTTGACGACGCCGTTCTGGTCGACGTCAGCGTTCGGGTTGAACCCGGCTTGTCCGGTGCGTTTGCCGAGTTGCGCCTTGACGATGTTGGCGTCGGCCACCGTGACCGTGCAGTTACGATCGACGTCGGCGCGAGCCACCGGAATCGACTGCGCGACGGCCTCGGGCACGGCCGCGAGAATCGCGAGCAGGCACACGTAGAGCGTAAGGGGCGTTCTGGGCAAGGACATGGGGTCGCCGCTTCTGGAAACGGGGGAACGAACGATCTAGACAGCTACCGCAGAGTCACGACGTCGGCGTCGACGAACGACACGGGCCAGCGCGGCCAGACCCGTGCCTGTCAACAGCATCGACGCGGGTTCGGGGACCACGGTCGGCGGATTGAGGGATGTGACGCTCACGTTGATGCGCGCGGTGCCCCACGGCACGGTTGCCGACGACGACACAATCGCAAACGGCAGTAAGTCCACTTGTGAGCCGCCAGTGGCCGACTGATCGGTCAGCATCGAAAACGCACTGTCGCCAAGCAGATTGAGCGACCAGGGCGAGCCCGCGCTCATGAACTGCAACGTGAAGAGCGTGCCGGGCCCCGTGGGCGTAGCGGGCGAGAACACGCTCGCAAACGACAGGTAGCGGTTGCCCGTGGCGGCCTGGCCGCCCGGGTCGTTGCAGCCCCCGAGGGCGACGCAGTCGCCGTCAACACCAATGACATTGGCAGCATGGGGCGCATAGACAGAGCCAAGCTGGTAGCTGCCATTGACGGCCGAGAAGCCGGCAAAGTCGACAAACAACTCCTGCCCGACCAGGTTCGGGCCGGCGCCGTTGAGGTCAAACGACACCGTGAGTTCGAAGATCTCACCCAGGGCGCCGGCGCCCGTCAGAGGCGAACTGAGTCCGATAACGCTCGCCTCGGCAGACCTGGTCATCCCGACACACAACATCAGCATCAGGGAAAGAAAACTTGCCGTTTGTCGCATCGCCAGTCGAGTCATTGATATGCCTTCCGGAATCGTCGTGGTGTCGTTACTCTGGACAGACGTAGACTTTTGTCCGCGTTGTCGCCGCCGAGGAACCACCTGGTTCCTCTGCCTACTTCCACATGCGAAAACCCTCAACAGACGGGGCCATGAGGTCAGCGCGGAACACGTGGACGGCGCGCACGGCGCCGACGCTGGGCGGCAGGGAGACGTGTCAGCCGACCGCGACAGGCGGGTCGGCGCCATCGGCCAACCGCGCCATCTCGCGGCGGAGCCACGCGCGCGACACGGCCCACTCGCGCTTCACGGTGCGAGACGAGATGCCGACCGCGTCGGCGGTCTCGTCGACGCTCAACCCGGCGAAGTAGCGTAGCTCGACGATCCGGGCCTGACGCGGATCGAGCGCGGTCAGACGAGTGAGCGCCTGGTCGAGCACGTCGAGATCGACGGAGGGGTCGAGCGACGCCATGGCCACATCCAGGCCTTCGAGCGAGATCTTGGACGCGTGCCCGCCGCGCTTCTGCGCGTGACGCGCCCGCGCGTGCTCGACCAGGATGCGCCGCATCGCCACGGCGGCCACGCCGAAGAAGTGTTGCCGCCCGGCCAGCGGCGTGCCGTGGTCGGCGAGGCGCAGAAACGCCTCGTGCACGAGCGCGGTGGGCTGCAGCGTATGGTCCCGGCGCTCATCCCGCATCGACGACACGGCCAATCGGCGCAATTCGCGGTACAGCACGTCGAAGAGCGACGCCATGGCGTCGGCGTCGCCGCCGGATGCCATCTCGAGCAGTCGCGTGACGTCGTTGGGATTGGTGCCTGGGGACATGAGGGAAACTGGATCGGCCTCGACCGCCTGAGTGCAAGAGTAACGCCACCTCTGCGGTTAGCGGCACCCCTCGAGTTTTGTCGCGACGCCGTCGACGCCCGTGCCGCCCGTGCGGCAGGTCGGATGGCCCGACGCGCCCAGGGAGCGGAGCACGCTGGCGCTCTCGCGCCAGCGCTCGCAGGCGACGCGCCGCGACGCCGGTGCGTCGGCCAGCACGTCGCCTACGAACTCGAGAATCCGGGCCGAATCGCATTTGGCCTGGGCGTTGTCGCCGTCGCGGGTCGCCAGACCGCGGTGGGTGCCGAGCGCTGACTCGAGCAGGGTGCGTGCTTCGGGTCGGGCGCCGGCATCGCGCAGCGCAAGAGCCAGCACCTCCTGGCTGACGGCCACCGTGCGAGCCGCGTTGGCATCGGACGGATCGGCGGCGGCCAGGCGCTCGAACTGCACCAAGGCCCCGCGCAGGTTGGCCACGCCGGCGCCCGGCCCCTTGATGGCACGCTCCACTTTGCCGAGCTTTTCGTAGGCGATGGCCAGATCGCGCTGGATGTTGCGATGCGTCGGCTCGCGGGCGGCCAGCGCACGACGAAACTCGAACGACTGCTGGTAGGCGGCTTCGGCCTCGGGCCAGCGCGCCGCCGTCTCGTGCAGCGTGCCGATGCGTTCGAAGCTCAATCCCAGAAAACGGTGCACGCGCACGTCGTTGGGCGCCTGGGCCTCCAGGCGCCGAAACGCGGCGAGCGCCGCATCGAATTCGACGGCGGCCTCGTTGGGCCGGCCGAGATTGGGCAGATTGGGGTTGCCGAGGATGTCGCCCAGCTTGACAAACGCGATGGCCGCTTCGATCTGGTCGTCGAGCGACGGCGACGCGCCGGCCACGAGCTCGCCGTACAGGCGCTTGGACTGCTGGCTCTCGACGAGCGCGTCGCCCGTCTCACCCGCCCACGCCAGCACGTCGGCCATGCGGCGATGCGCGCCGGCCAGGACCCGCTGCGCCTCGAGATCGCCGGCAAGGGCCTCCTGCGCGCCGCCAGCCAGTGCGACGGCGCGACGGTAGCTGGCCAGCGCACCAGTCGTGTCACCGAGGTTCGCGCTCGAGGGATTGCCCTGCACATCGCCCACGCGCATCCAGGCGCGCGCCAGTTCACGCTGCAGACCAACGTCGCCGGCCGATTCGCGCGCCAGACTCTCGAGATACTCGACCGCGGTCTTCACGATCAGCTCGCGCGTGGCCATGGTGCCGGGCACGTTCATGATGGTGTCGTTCACGTCGAACATGAACGCATTGGCCAACGTGCGCACCTCGTTGAAGCGACGCTCGGCCCGCCCTCGTTCGGTCGCGGCCACCGACGCCTGCCACACCACCCCAGCGACACCGGCTAGTCCGACGGCCAGCACCACGGCCGCCGCGGCCAATGCCGTGGTGTGACGGCCGGCGAACTTCTGCACGAGATAGGCGGCGTGCGGCGGTCGCGCCGACACCGGGAACGACGTCCGGTACGCGCGGATGTCGCGCAGCAGTTCCTGCACGCTCGAGTAGCGCTCGCCGGGCACGCGTTGCAGGGCCTTCATGACGATGGCGTCGAGGTCTCCGCGCAGACGGACGGCCAAGGCGGCCGGTGTGGAGCGGCGATGCCCGGCCTGCGCCCCGGTTCGAGGCTCACGCGCCGCGATCGCACTCGGCGTGGGCACATGGACCGAGGCCAGCTGCGCCTGGATCGCCGCCGGCGTGGCGCCTGTGAGCCGGTAGGGACGTTCGCCCGTCAGCAGCACGTATAACACGACGCCCAGCGAGTAGATGTCGGCGCTCGTCGTGCTGGCGCGGCCGCCCATCTGCTCGGGGCTGGCGAAGTCCGGCGTCATCAGCCACGTGGCCGACGTGGCAGCGGCATCGGACGGGTCGGAATCGCGCGACACGATCCGCGACACCCCGAAGTCGAGCAGCTTGGGCGTGCCGTCGGCGGTCACGAGAATGTTGTCGGGCTTGATGTCGCGATGCACCACGAGGTTCTCGTGCGCGTACTGCACGCCGTTACAGACGCGCACGAACAGCTCGACGCGGTCGTCAATCGAGAGCTGCTGAGCATCGCAGTAGGCGTCGATCGCCACGCCGTCGACGTACTCCATCACGAAGTAGGGCTGGCCCTCGGACGTAGAGCCGCCGTCGAGCAGGCGGGCGATGTTGCGGTGGTCCAGGCCCGCCAGGGTCTGGCGTTCCAGCCGGAATCGTTCGACGACACTGGCCGCGTCGGCGCCCGGCCCGATGACCTTGACCGCGGCCTGCCGGGTGAAGGCGTCGTCGGCTCGTTCCGCCCGATACACCACGCCCATGCCGCCGCGACCGACGACGTCCACGATCCGCCACGGGCCGACCGACTGCCCCACGAGCCAGCCGGGAGGGTACGACGGGGAGACAGCGCCCACGCGCAGGGCCGGCGTCTCCAGGAAGTCGGGCGCGTCGAGGTTCCAGGCCAGCAACGAGCGCACCTCGGCCACGAGCCCCGGATCGGCCGCGTGATCGCACAGCACCTGTTCGCGGGCCGCGTCGTCCAGGTCGGCGACGTCGTCGAAGAGTTGCTTGGCCTCGCCCCACCGCTCGGAGGGGAATGCGTCGATCGGGGTCGTCATGGGTTCCGGTCGTCAGGGCACGCGCAACGCCACCCGCGTCACGCCGAGCGGCACGCGCTCAGAATACAGATGCAAGAACAATCGCCCCGCCACGAGATCTTCGCGGTCGCGGCCCCGCATGGCCAGCGAGGCCGTGGCCGCAGTCTGGCCTCGGGTCAGCAAGTGCACCACGATGGGCCCTGGGCCCGCGCCGACGCTGCGTTGCAGCGTCAGCGCGAGCAGACGGTCGCCAGCAGGGACCGACCCGGTCGCGCGATACGTAAGCAGGCCCATCGTGCGGTCGTAGTCAAACTGCACGCGCGCCCCCACACCGCCGGTGGCTTCGCCGATCGCGACCGCAAACGCCGCCGGCAACGGCGCCCCGCCGTTCACGAGGGGCGGCGTGCTGAAGGGCGCTCGCCGCGGCGACGTGGCGGATTCCCAGGCGAAGGCCAGGCTAAGCAGCCTGGACTCCGCAAACGCGCCGCCGAGCAGCTCCACGCCAATCGGCAACCCGTCCGCGGTGAAGCCCGCCGGCATCGACAGCGCCGGCAGGCCGGTCGTGGCGCTCAACTGGCAGGTGGTGCCGATCTGCGCTTCGCCAATGAGCGTGGGCTTGCGCCGCAGCGTCGGATACGCCACGGCGTCGAGGCGCAGACTCTCGAGCGTCGTGACCACCGCCTCGCGCAGGGCACGGCGCTTGAGCAGCGCCTGGCGGTAGTGCTCGGTGTCGCGGCGTTCGGGCACGTTGCGCAGGCGGAAGGTCTGATCGAGCGCGTCGTGGTGCAGGCCGCGTTCCAAGATTTCGCCCAGTGACGTCACCGGCGCATCGGGGTGCCTGGCCAGGTACGCAGCCAGGTCGAACTTGAACTCGTCGCCAATCACGCTGCTGTCACGTAGCAGATCGTCGAGGCCGGGCACGACCACGTCTATCACCTCGGCGCCTTGCGCTTTCATGGCGTCAAGCGCCTTGCGCACGATCTGGTCGACCTCGTCGTCTTCGGGCGTCGTGCCGAAGAGCGCGCGCAGCGAACCGATGCGGGCGCCCTTGAGCGCGGCGCCGCTCAACCCATCGCGATACGAGCGCGGTACGTGCGCGGCCGCGCCGGCGGTGACGGCGTCGGCCGGATCGGGCCCCACCGTCGCGTCGAGCATCAGCGCCAGGTCGGTGACCGTGCGCGCGAGCGGGCCCGCCACGTCCTGGGTATCCGAAAGCGGCATCACGCCGGTGCGGCTCGACAGCCCGCGCGTGGCGCGCAGTCCCACCAGATTCTGATTGGCCGCCGGGATCCGAATCGATCCACACGTGTCGCTGCCCATCCCCGCCGCGCCGAAGCTGGCCGCGACCGCGGCGCCCGTGCCGCCGCTCGAGCCACCCGGCACCCGCATGAGGTCGTAGGGGTTGCGCGTCTGGCCGGTGAGCGACGAGATAGTGGTGATCCCGGCCGCGAGTTCATGCATCGTGGTCTTGCCGAGGATCACGGCGCCGGCCTGGCGCAGCCGCGTCACCTGGAACGCATCGGTCGCTGGCACGAGCGTCGCGAGCCCGAGTGCGCCGCCGGAGGTGGCCATACCGGCGGTGTCGTAGTTGTCCTTCACCAGCACCGGAATGCCGTGCAGTGGACCGCGGGGACCAGTGGCGGCGCGCTCGCGATCCAGCGCGTCCGCCTCGTCGCGGGCGCGCGGGTTGATCAGCAACACGGCGTTCAGTCTCGGACCAGCCTGATCGTAGGCCGCGATACGGGCGAGATACGCGTCGACGAGCCCCCGCGACGTCACGCGGCCGTCGGTCTGAGCGGCCTGCAGGTCGAGGATAGTGCGCTCGAAGACGTCGAAGACCGGCGCGGCCGGTGCCACAACCCGCGGCCGCCCACGCTGACGCTCGGCCACGAGCGGGCTCGCCGTCAGCCCTACCGCCCCAATCAGCACGGCCACGTTCGCGAGTACCCGGAAACGCATCATTGGCGCATTCTATCGGGGCTGACGTTCAGGCGAGGGGAAGAATCCGCGGTGCCGACGGGCCGCGTGCCAGCCAATGCCGCGTACGGCTCAGTCCCTTCGCAGAACGCCTTTGGCACACCGGGTGCATCAGCGATGGTGGAGACGCATGCCATGACCAGACCCTGTCCCCGCTGCGGTCGCGCCAACCGGGTGCCCGCGCGGCACCTCGCCAATCAAGGCCGGTGCGGTGCGTGCCAGGCCACCTTGCCCCCCGTGGCCAAGCCGCTCGACGCCGACGTGGCGACCTTCGACGAGGTCGTGGGCCTGGCCACCGTGCCCGTGCTCGTCGATTTCTGGGCCGCATGGTGCGGGCCGTGCCGGATGGCGGCGCCCGTCGTGGCCGCGGTGGCCGCGGCGGTGGCGGGACGCGCGCTCGTCCTGAAGGTGGACACCGAAGCGCACCCGGAATTGGCCGCGCGGTACGGCGTGCGCGGCATCCCCAACTTCGTGGTGCTGCGGCACGGCCGGGTCGTGTCCCAGCATGCCGGCGTGGCGCCGGAGGCCGACATGCGGCAGTGGCTGACGTCCGCCATGGATGCTGGCACGTAAGGCGGCGCCCACCGCGCCGTGACGTCGGCGGTCCAGCGAAGCGCCGAAGGTCAACGGAACGGATCCGAGCAGCGGATGCCGGCGGGCCCGATCCGGCCGGGATTTCGAGACTGCGCATGAGCCGTGTGACACGATGGCCAGACCGTGAAGTCGCCGTCAGCACCAGACGCACCCTCGTGGCCACTCGTGCTCGCCGCGTTTGCGGTGATCTATCTGGTCTGGGGATCGACGTTCCTGGCGGTGCGATTCGCCGTGGTGTCCATCCCGCCGTTCCTCACCGGCGCCGCGAGAAACCTGGTGGCTGGAACACTGCTGGTCGCACTGGGCATAGCCCGCGGCGGCGGTGGTCTCACCCTGCGCGCGGTGTGGCAGGCGTTGGTGGTGGGCACGCTGATGTTCCTCGTGAACCACGGTGCCATCAGTTGGGCATCGCAGCGCAACCCGTCGGGCATCACGGCGCTGCTGGCCGCCACGATTCCCATCTGGATTGTGGCGCTCGAGTGGGTCGGCGGCGCGGGGATGCGGCCCTCGGCCCGCACCGGCGTTGGCGTCGCGCTCGGCTTTGCCGGGTCGCTGTTGCTCCTGTGGCCGTCGGCTGCCGCCCCCACGATCGATCCCTGGGCAGCGGCGGCCACGATCGCTGCCGCTATCGCCTGGGCCGCCGGCACACTCCGAGCTCGCCGTATGCGCGTGTCGGATTCGCCACTGCTCTCGAGCGGCCTGCCCATGCTGCTCGGCGGCCTCGCGCTGTTGATCGTGTCGTGGGCCGCAGGTGAACTCACCGGCTTCCAGGCGGCCAGCGTGCCCGCCCGAGCAGCGCTGTCGCTGCTCTATCTGATCGTGATGGGATCGCTCGTGGCATTCAGCGCGTATGTCTTCCTGCTGCGTACGATTCCCGCCGCGCGCGTCTCCACCTACGCGTACGTGAATCCGGTCGTGGCGCTCCTGCTCGGCGCGTGGCTCGGCGGCGAGACGGTGGGCATCACTACACTGCTGGCGGCCGCGGTCAGTCTCGCGGGCGTTTACGTGGTGGTCTCGGAGTAGCAATCCGGGCGGCTTGGCACGCTGCCCGGAGGCGCGCCCATGAGGCTACGCGACGTGCCGCAGCACTGCCACGGCCAGCCGGTCGATGTCGGACATGTCGTTGTAGATCTGGGCCGAGATCCGCACCTGCACCCGCTCACGGTAGGCCTGCACATGGACTTCGATGCCGTCATCGAACAGGAGTGCATCCCGCATCGCCATCGCGGCCTCGCGGGTCGTGCCGGCCCGCTCCGGCAACATCACCGTGGCCATTGGGCCCACGAGTTCCTCCGGCGTCTCGAAGGCCGTGCCCCAGCGCTCCGCCAGGCGATGGGCCCCGGTCCAGGCCAGCGTGTGGTTGTAGTGCCGGATCTCGTCGAGACCCCATTCGGCAAAGAGCGACACGGCTGCGGGCGCCGACAGGTGCGCCGACGCGTCGCGCGTACCCGGGATATCGAATTCCTCAGTGAACCCTTCGTCCAGCCCCCACGAGATCACGGCCGGATGCAGTCCGGCCTGGCGCGTCTTGGGGGCCCAGAGGATCCCGCTGCTGCGCGGCGTCCACGCCCACTTGTGGAGGTTGGCGACATACCAGTCGACGCCGAGCGCGGGGATGTCGAGGGAAATGGCCCCAGGGGCATGCGCGCCGTCGGCCAGCACCGCCACGCCGCGCGCGCGCAACGCCGCAGCGATCGGCCCGAGTGGCAGCACCACCGCGCTGTCGGCGGCAATGTGGTCGACGACAGCCATGCGCGTGCGCGGCCCCAAGGCATTGACGCAGGCGTCCACTAGCCCCTCAGCCGTGAAGGGACACGGCATCGCGATGGTACGCACGGTCGCGCCGCGCTCGCGCGCCGCAAACTGCGCGGCCCGCGTGACGCCGCCGTAGCCGAGGTCGGTGACGAGCACCTCGTCGCCGGGCTCGAACGGGAACGACCGCAGCACGGCATTGGCGCCCGTCGTGGCGTTGTCCACAAACACCAGGTCGTCGGGCTCGGCGCCCACAAACGCCGCCACGACTGCGGCGGCTTCGCGCAGACGCGGCACCGGCCGGCGCCGGGCGCCGGGCGCGTGGAAGGTCTGTTCGCGCAGGACGAAGCGGCTGGGATGGCGCTCGGCCTCGTCGATGAGCGCACGTTGCACGTCCATGATGCGGCGCGGGGTCGCGCCGACCGTGCCGTGATTCAGATAGATGGCACCGGGTTCGAGCGTCCATTCCTTCAGCCAGTCACGTCCGAACGTCATCCGCAGGCTCCCGCCCGGCCCGGTGGCCGCGCTGGACGCGCGGCGGAGGGCGCCGTCTCACTGTACGCCGCCTGAGGGGGGCGTGGCGAACCGGCACCTCGAGGCGGGCGTTCCAACGCGAGGCTGCGACATGTTGTCGCACCGGCGTCAGAATAGGGCGCGTCGCAGCGCCAGGCCTCAGGGTTTCGGGCGCACCAGTTCGGGGACCGTGCGACCGAGGAATCCTTCGATCGGCTGCTGCGTCCCGAACGGCGTCTCTTCCCGCAGATTGATCATCCGGGTCTGCGTCAATGCCGTCGCGACCGGCACCTTGCGATCGCGAATCAAGTAGGCCGCCCAGAGATGGCTTGCCCGCCAGGCAACGGTGCAGTGCAGCAGCACCTTGCCCTTGGCCGACGCCAGGGTCGCCGCAAACCGGTCGAGCTCGTTCGGGCCGTACGGATTTTCGGGCGAACCTCGCATGGGAATGTGCACATAGGTCACCCCAAGTTCCTTCAGAAGCGCAGCTTCGTCGAAGCCGATTTGCGCCATCTCCTCTGGCATGCGCAGGTTCACTACCGTGGTCACGCCCTTTGCATGAAGATCGCGAAGCGCCGTCTCGGTCGGCTGACCACTGATGAACAGGTCGTCGCCGATACTGACGAACTTGACCAGAAAGAGCCCGGTGATGTCGAGGTTGACGGGGTCTGGCGCTGGGCCAGTCTTACCGTTGCCGATGACGTTCTGGGCGTCGGCGGACGGAGCGATGACGATGGCCAAGGCTGCGGCGGCGGCAAAACGCAACAAGAATGAAGAGTTCATAGGAGGTCTCTCGGGAAGGGGTGCCATCACGCGACGGGTGTGCGCTCCCGGCTACCAGGAATTGTGGCACGGGTGCCGCCCGCCGGCGTGCGTCATGGTGCCGCAGACGTGACCGGGCCGTCAGCGCGGCACTGGGAACTTCGCCAGCTGCGCTGCAGCGAACGGCGATGCATCGACAGCGCCCGGGCCGCTTCGGACACGTTGCCGTCGCAATCGGCCAGCACCCGCTGGATGTGTTCCCATTCCACACGCGCGAGCGACGGGGTGTCCAAGGGCAGGTCGCGCGGACGTGCAGAGAGGCCGAGTTCAAACGCCTCGAGGATGCGGTCGGCATCGGTTGGCTTGGTCAGGTAGTGCACGGCACCCAGGCGAATCGCTTCGAGCGCCGTGGCGATGCTGCCGTAGCCGGTCAGCACGACCACCGCGGTGGCCGGATCGATGGCCTTCAGCTCGCGCACGACGTCCAGCCCAGACATGCCTGGCAACCGCAGATCGACGATCACCATCTCGGGGCTGTCGTGCCTGGCGTGAGCCAATGCCGCCGCGCCGTCTACCACGCCGTGGGCGTCGTAGCCGCGACGCTGCAGCGCGCCGACGAGCATCGTTCGGAATGGCTCGTCGTCTTCGACGACGAGTACCGTCTGCAGAATGCGCGACATGTCTCTCACCGAGCGGGTAACTCGAGTACCACCGTGGTGCCTTGCCCCAACGTAGGCTGCACGCGCAGCGTGCCGCCCATCTGGCCGGCGAAGGCCCGCACGAGGAACAGGCCGAGACCGAGGCCTGCGCCCGGCGCCTTGGTGGTGAAGAACGGCTCACCGGCCCGCGTCACGTCCTCACTGCTCATGCCGCGCCCGTGATCCACGACCTCCAGCCGCACGCCGTCGCCCTGCTCGACGCGCAGCGACACCGCCTGCTCCGGCGCCGACGCATCAAACGCGTTCTGCACGAGGGCGATCACCGCCTGGCGCAGCGGCTCGGCCGGCGCCGCGATGGGGCGCGGCACCGCCGGCAGGATGACCTCGAGCCGCGCGGCGCGCGCGTCGCCAAGACGGCTGCGCACGTCGGCAATCAGCCGCGACACCGCGATCTGGGTGTCGGCGGCCGAGGCCGAGGCGGCCCGCCCGCTGAGCTGATCGAGCACGTTCGTGCAGCGATCGATCTCGCGACGGATGACACCTATGTACTCGTGAGCGCGCGGATCGCCCGCCAGTGCCACGCCGGTCATGGCGCGCTCCAGTTCGCCAGCGGCCGTGCGAATCGTGCTGAGCGGCGTGGCCAGTTCATGGGCGGCGCCCGCGCCGAGCGACAGCAGGGCCGCGAGCCGTTCGCTGCGCGCCGCGGCCGCGCGCGCGTCGGTGAGCTCACGCTCGCGCTGCTCGAGGGCTTCCGACACGCGTCCGACGAAGTGGGCGATGAGGCCGGCCGCTGCCGCCAACGCCACCCACATGCCCGACAGGTGCAGCGTCATCGTGTGCTGCGACGAGGTCGGATCCGCGAACTCCAGCGGCCGATGCCAGAAGAACGTCAGTCCATACGCGGCAACCGACACCGTCGCAATCGCGACGGCCCAGCGGTGCCCCAGCGTGACGGCCGCCAGCGTGATGCCCACGAGATACACGATGCTGAACGGGTTCATCGGCCCGCCCGCGAAGTACAGGATGCCGGTCAGCAGGCCGCTGTCCACGAGCAGCGACGTGCCGATCACGACGCGGCTGGGTTCGAGAGCGCGCAACTGCGAGGCCAGCACCAGGTTGGTAGCGGCCAGCGCCGCCAGCAGCGTCACGACGGGCGCAAGCGGCACGCGCACGCCCCATTGCCACATGCCCGCCGCCACGCCGCCAGCCAGCGCCACGACCGACACCCAGCGCAGCCGCACGAGCCACGGCAGCACGACGAGCGCGGCGCGCGACTCCACCGGTCGGACGTGTGCGGCGGACGTGGTGGTCATGCGCAACCCAGATGCGTGGTGTTCACCGCTACGCCGCCAGCGACGGAATCGGGACGCGGGCCGTGCGCACCTGCCCCTGACGCCACGCGACGATCACGTCGTTGCCGGCGCGCGCCATCATCGGGATACCCGTGGCGCGTCCGCTGGACGCGCTCGCGACGGTGATCGGCGCCGAGGCCGCGCCCTCTCGGGTGACGACCCGCATGCGGATCTCGCCGGCGCCCTCGCCCGTACGTTCCAGCCAGCTCACGAGCGCGCGTCCATCGTCGAGCAGCAGCACGTCGGCCCAACCGGTAGGCGTCCCACCGTCCACACGCATCGGCGCCGCGAAGGTGGCGCCCGCGTCGGTGGAGAACGCGATCTTCACTTGCGCCTGGCCGCCGGCGGCGGTGAACCAGCTCACAGCCAGGAGCGACCCCGCGGCCGCGACCGCAGGGCCATTGGTGGGACACCCGGCAATCATCCAGCCATCGCGATGCACGGGCGCGGGCGACGTCCACGTGCCGTCCACGCGACGCACGATGGAGACGTCGCGAATCTCGCCGGCGTCGTGGTCGCGGTACACCGCGACCGGGCCGGCCGAGGTCTCGGCCATGTCGGTGCCGCAGCAGGAGCACGCGTCGCCGTCGACGATCTGCCGCGACAGGAGCGCGCCGTCCAGACCGAACGACGCGACCCCTACGGTCTTGATGTGGTCGTGCGCCACGCTGGCGCCGTCGTCGGGCGCCAGAGGCGTCAGATACACCGCATCCACGCCGCGAGGGGTCGGTAGGAACGACAGGAAGCCCGAGTAGTCGTGCACGTTGCGCGTGCCTTCTTCGAAGGCGGCCGTCCACGTCCGGCCCCGATCCACGGACGTGGCCACGCGAATCGCGTAGCCGTAGCTGCCGGCCTTCTTCCCAGTGTTCACGAGCCAATGCACGAACAGCCGGCCGTTGGCCCCCGCGGTCAGCGACGGATGATCGGCCCAGTTCACGAACCAGTCCGAGCCGCGCGCGATTTCGGTGGCGCCTTGCCAGGTCGAACCTTCCAAGCGCGAGAACTCGAGCGCGTGTCCGCCGGCGGCCACTGGTTCGATCCACACGAGGTAGGTGTGTCCGTTCGCGGCGGTCGTCAGCGAATACATGCCGCTGTCGGGGCCGGTGGGCGTCGAGAGCAGCTCCACCGGCGACTGCGCGCTGAGACCGGCGGAGGCGAACAGACCGGCCAGGGCGAGAAGGGC
Organism: Acidobacteriota bacterium; assembly: GCA_031376505.1. Classification (GTDB taxonomy): domain Bacteria; phylum Acidobacteriota; class Vicinamibacteria; order Vicinamibacterales; family UBA2999; genus CADEFD01. The sequence goes on along the minus strand of JANMDX010000335.1, from coordinate 3,055 downwards.
AGCGTACATGGACATGCGCTCATTCTCACGCAGATCGCGGGCCAGCAGCGTGCGTGCGGCGAAATGTCGCACCGGGCGTCGCGGTCCAGGGTACGTGCCTCGGCAGGCACCCACGAGTACCATGAGAAGTTGTGGCCATGCACCCGAGTTTCCCGCTGGTTGGCACCACGTGCCAGCTGCGTCCGTGGACGCCCGACGACCTGGCCGCCCTCGTGCGCCACGCCAACAATCCGCGCGTCGCCGCACAGCTGCGCGATGTGTTTCCATTTCCGTACACGGATGACGACGGACGGGCGTTCATCCTGCTGGCCTCGACCGCCGCGCCGCCGACAGCCCTGGCCATCGTCGTGGCCGGCGAAGCGTGCGGGGGTGTCGGCATCGTCCCCCAGTCGGGGAACGAGTGCCTGACGGCCGAGGTCGGCTACTGGCTCGGCGAGTCGTTGTGGGGACGCGGAATCGGGCCCGAGGCGCTCGCGCTGATGACCCGCTACGCCGTGGCGGCATTCGGACTGGCCCGCCTGGAGGCATTTGCCATCACGACCAACACCCGCTCCTGCCGCACCCTCGAGAAGGCCGGGTACCGGCTCGAGGGCCGCACCCGGCGTAGCTTCCTCAAAGACGGCGTGCTGCACGACCAGTGCTGCTACGGCTGGGTGGCGGAATGAGCCGCCCATCCAACGAATGGAATGCCGCGTCCTACCACCAGGTATCGGCGCCACAAACCGCCTGGGGCAGTCGTGTGCTCGCGCGCCTGTCGCTCACTGGTCGCGAGCACGCCATCGACGCCGGCTGCGGCAGCGGACGTCTCACCGCTGCGCTGCTCGAGCGTCTGCCCGACGGCCACGTCGTGGCGCTCGACCGGTCGTGGAACATGCTGCAGGAGGCGCGCGCCAACGTGCGGCCCACCTACGGGCCACGCGTGTCGTTCGTGCAGGCGGCGCTGCCGGCCCTGCCCATCGCGAATTGGGCGGATGTCGCCTTCAGCACCGCCACCTTTCACTGGGTCGCGGATCACCCAGCGCTCTTTACCAACATCCACGCGGCCCTGCGCCCCAGCGGGCGTCTGCACGCGCAGTGCGGCGGCGGCCCCAACCTGCATGACGCGCATGCGCTGGCTGAGCGCGTGATGGCGCGCGCGCCGTTTGCGCCGTACTTCGCGGGCTGGCCCGGGCCATGGAACTTCGCGTCGGCCGAAGAGACGAAGGCACGGCTGACTGCCGTGGGGTTTGTGGAGGTCCAGACGAATCTCGAGTCCGAGCCCACCACGTTCGCCAACGAAGCAGACTACCGCGCGTTTGTCACCACGGTGATCTATCACCCGCACCTCGACCGGCTGCCCGCGGAGCTGCGGGCGCCTTTTGTCGACGAGGTTGCGGCGCTGGCGGCGCGTCAGCCGACGCCCTTCATGCTCGACTACTGGCGTTTGAACATGACCGCGCGCCGGCCGCCGGCGTAGCAGATGCGCGCGAGCGGGGCGGCGCTACAGCGAAGCCCGGGAATGGCCGAGATTACAGATAGCACCAGGAGTAGCCGCATGAGCTCGGTAGGACGGTTCGTTCGCATCACCGCACTCGTACTGGCCTGCTCGGCCTCGGCCAGCGCCGCGCAAGACCAGCTCGCCAAGGTGACCGGGCGAGTCACCGACGGGTCGGGGGCCGCACTGCCCGGAGTGACCGTCACCATCACGGCGCCTGGCGGCGCCACGCCCGTGTCGGTGGTGACCGACGGCGTGGGCCAGTTCCTGACGCCCCCCATGGAGGCCGGGCTCTACACGATCGCCTTTGCGTTGCCAGGATTCGAGGCGCAGATTCGGGCCGGGGTGACCCTGCGCCGCGGCGAGTTGTTCATTCTCGACCAGCAGCTCGAGGTCGCATCGCTCAAGGAATCCGTGGAGGTCGTGGCCGCAGCGCCTCCCCCTCCGCCTCCGCCCCCTCCCCCACCGCCGCCGCCGCCGCCAGTGCGACTGGCGGCCCCCCGTCGGCCCGACCCCGTGCCACTGCCCAAGGACGTTCTAGCGTCGGTATGCGGGCCGGGGCAGGCCACCGGCTCGCCACTCACCATCGCCCACCTGGTGGCGCACCGCGACGAGCGCAACCGCACACTCTACGGCAACGGCGACGTCCTCATCATCGACGCGGGCACGGACGTGGGCCTGGTGGCCGGACAGAATCTCGTCGTGCGGCGCACCTTCCGCGCCGGGGCCACGCGCGGCGGCCCGCGCCGGGCAGCCACGGGCGAGCAGACGGCCGGTCTCATCCAGGTCGTGGACACCGGCGATCGCGCCTCGGTGGCGGTCGTGGTGTACGCGTGCGGCGAGCTCTTTGCGGGCGATGCGGTCGAGCCGTTTGACGGCTTGCCGCTGCTGACCGCGCAGGGCGTACTCGCGCCCCAGTACGACGACCCGGCGCGCATCGTGCTCGGCGACCATGGACAGACGATCGGTGCCGAACGTCAGCTGATGGTGATTGATCGGGGAACCGTGCTGGGGGCCGCGCGGGGTCAGCGGCTGACGATTTTCCGGCGGGCGCTGGGTGATCGCGGGCCCGTGCAGGACATTGCCGATGCCATCATCGTGGCCGTGCGCGCGGAGTCGGCAACGATCCGCATCGAGCGTGCGAGCGATGCGGTGAGTGTCGGCGACCTGGTGGCGTTGCACCGCTAGGTCAGACCCGGCAGGGCTGGCGTCGCGGGTCGACGCGGGGATCGGGTTCGTCGAGGCGGGTCGAGTAAAGCGGGGTCGAAAGATCCCGCGGGGTCCGGCCCAAGCCGGACCGCCGCGGTCGCTCGCAGTTACGCCAGCCGGATGTTCTCGGCGCGCGGTCCCTTCGGGCCCTGTCCCTTTTCGAACGTCAGCGACTGCCCTTCGCGCAGCTCGTCGAAACGGGCATCGGCGCAGGCCGACTGGGGGAAGAAGTACTCCGTGCCGTCTTCAGCCTGCACGAAGCCAAATCCCTTTTCGCTGACCAAACGCTTGATGGTGCCCTTGATACTTGCCATGTCGTCTCCTCTGTCGTCGCGTCATCACCCGGCTCGCCCAGAATTAGGACAACGCCGG
>JANMDX010000324.1:0-12847 GCA_031376505.1 Acidobacteriota bacterium | reverse complement strand
GTAGTGGGGCGACGCCAGGAGCGAGTCGACCAGCCGCTCCCATGCGTCGGGCCGAACGTCGGCGACGAACCGATCCACTTCGTCGGGGGCCGGCGGCAGGCCGAGCAGATCGAGGTACGCCCGGCGCACCAGCGTCCGGCGATCGGCGCGGGGCGCCGCGACCAACCCCTGGCGCGCGCGCGCCTGCTCCAGAAATCGATCGATCGGATGCACGAGGTCCGTGCGGGCCACGTCGGGAAGCGGCACCTGCACCGGCGGCGTGAACGCCCAGTACGCGCGCTCCTGGTCGGTGAGTGGCCGCTCCTCGAACGCGGCCATCTCTGGCGCGGTCGCAGGGCGCGCTGCGGCGCCGGCGTCCCACGCCGCGCCGGCGTCGATCCAGCGCTTGAGCGTGGCAACTTCGGCGGCGGTGAGTGCGGGGCCACGCATCGGCATGGCCGGTTCCTCCAGGCCGGCGACGAGACGGTACATCCGGCTCTGATCAGCCTGGCCGGGCACGAGCGAGGGCCCGTGGACGCCGCCGTCGATCGCGGATTCGCGAGTACGCAGGTCGAGCCGCGAAAGCTTCAGTTTGTCGCCATGACATCCAAAGCACTTCGCTTCGAGGACCGGGCGCACCTCGGCCGCAAAATCGACCGGGCGTCCCGATGCGGGCGGCGCGGGCGCCTGCGCGTTCGGCACGCTCACGGCAACGAGGACGGCCGTGACCACGAGGAGGTACAAGGCGAGCGATCGGGGCATCGACCTTCCCACGTCTCCCTTCCGCCGTCGCGCCACAGAGGACACCGCTCGCGAAGGCGCACCGATGGGGCTACTCTACCGCAGGCGCGGTCTCCCTGAACGCCCTGCCGGCCAGGAACTCGCCGGGGGCCGGGCGGCGGCCCGATCGCCTCCAGCATCCCGGGGATGGCGATGAGGGCAATCAGCGACCACGCCATCTCACGCTGGCTCGGGACTACCAGACCGACGTCGGCGCGTGGACGCTCACGGGCCTCCGGGCCGAGGGGAACGGCGTGGCGCCGCCGCCCGTGACCATGCTCGACACGAGCGCGCAGACGCGGGTGGCCTTCGAGATCATCGACCGGCTGGGCGAGATCGTGCCGTCGGTGGCGGCATTCAAGAACTGCGTCGCTGACGTGCGGATCGAGGGCGGGTGGGTCTACGCCGAAGGACGCGGCTCCCTGGCGGACCCCGCCTCCGCGCTGCATCGCCGCGACCGCGTTGGGATCACCAGAACCGGCGCGTACTTCTCGGTCGATACCGGCAAATACTCCATCGCGCCGTGGCTCGCCAACGACGTGGCACACCTCATCGTCTGACTGCGGTCAGCGCGCCACGGGTGCGGTCGCGGAACCGGCGTGGTCCCACACGGCCTGCGCACGCTCCAGGGCCGCCTCTACGTGCGGCACGATGTTGTGGACACCCACGTGTTCAATAAACTCGGCCCGGTGCAAGAACGCCGCCGGCTGTTGCCGGGCCCCCGCACAAGATGAGGGACCGTCCCGATTGCTTCAGCCGGTCACTGAGCAGCTCGGGCGCGTACAGCCCTATGGCGTCGATGGCCGTCATGTTCCGCAACCGCAGAATCACGATGGGCGCAAACGCCGACAAGTCGGCGGTGGCGTCGGCCAGCTTGTCGGTCATGCCGAACAGGAACGGCCCGTGGATTCGCAGAATCGTGACGTATGGGGGCACCGCACGATCTTGCAGCAGGTGCTCGCGACCATCCTCGATGTCCTCGGCCGAGAGGGTGGACACGATGGTCGTGTCCGTGACGCGGTAGATGTACAGCAGCGCCGCCAGCGCCATGCCCACTTCGACGGCCACGGTCAGATCGGCGATGACGGTGAGGGCAAATGTGATGGCCCAGACCGACCGGTCGGCCCAATCGAGCCGCCAGATGCCGCCGATCTCGCGCCACTCGCCCATGTTGTAGGCCACGACGACGAGCACCGCCGCGAGCGTCGGCAGCGGCACGAAGGTGGCCAGGGGCGCCATCAGCAGGATGATCGCAAGGAGCGTCAGCGCGTGCACGAGGCCAGCCACCGGCGAGCGGGCACCCGACCGGAAGTTCGTCGCCGTGCGTGCGATGGCGCCGGTCACCGGAATGCCGCCGACCAGTGGCGCGAGCAGGTTGGCCACGCCCTGCGCCATGAGCTCGGCGCTCGAATTGTGCCGGTCGCCGGTCATCGAGTCGGCCACCGTCGCCGAGAGCAAGCTCTCGACGGCCGCCAGCAGCGCCACGGTCAGGGCCGAGGGCAGCAGCGGCAACAGCAGATCGACGCGGAAGGCGGGAATCGCGAAGGGCGGCAGCCCAGTCGGAATCCCTCCGAACTTCGAACCAATGGTTTCAACCGGCAGGCCGAACACCGCTGCGGCGGCCGTCGCCAGCACGAGCGCCACGATGGCGCCTGGCACGCGGGGCAGCCACCGCGGCACCAGCAGCACGATTGCGAGCGACCCGGCCGCCAGGGCGAGGGCCTCTGGATTCAACGACGGCATCCCCGCGGCCAGCGCCGCCATGCGGGCAAAGAACTCGGTGGGTACCTCCCCCATCCGCAGGCCGAAGAAGTCCTTGATCTGCGTGGACGCGATGAGCAGCGCGATGCCGTTGGTGAAGCCCACCACCACCGGCCGCGGAATGAACTTCACGGCCTGACCAAGGCCGGTCACGGCCAGCAGGACCAGGATGACGCCCGCCATCATCGTGACCATCAACAGTCCCGGCAGGCCATGCGCTGCGATGATCCCGGCCACAATCACGACAAAGGCGCCGGTGGGGCCGCCGATCTGAATCCTGGAGCCGCCGAGCAGCGACACGAGGAACCCGCCGACGATCGCGGTGTAGATGCCCGCCTGAGGGGTCACGCCGGACGCGATGCCAAAGGCTATGGCCAGGGGCAGCGCCACGACGCCCACGGTCAGCCCGGCGACCAGGTCCGCGAGGAACATGTGCCGGTCGTAGGATCGCAGCGACTCGACGAGCGCCGGACGCCACGTCTGCAGGTTCACGCTCACTCCTTGTTCGCTGACTCGCGCTTCGACACGCGAACGGCCCACCGCAACTTCGCGGACGCCGCGCGGGGATTGGCGCGCACTTCCTCGGCCGAGCCGCGCACGACGTCGCCGCTCACCGACGCGTAGACGCCCTCGCGCTGACCGGCCTGGAAGGCCTTCTTCACGCGGCGATCTTCGCCCGAGTGGAACGTGAGGATGGCGACCCGCCCGCCGGGGACCAGAGCACCTGGCAGCGCGCGCAGCAGCGCATCGAGCGAGGAGAGCTCGCCGTTCACCGCGATGCGAATTGCCTGGAACACGCGACGCACCGACAGGTCCGCGGCGGCCTCCCAGCCGGCCGGGCGCGCCTCGACCACGGCCTGCCGCACTTCGTCGGCCAAGGCGCGCGTGGTGGTGAGCCCCTGCCCCGCCACCCGACGCGCAATTGCGGCCGCGTGCGGCTCGTCGGCATTCTCCTCGAGCAGCTCGGCCAGCGCGGTGGCGCTCAGTCGGGCTAGTAGGGCCGAGGCTGGCTCGCCCCGCGACGGGTTCATGCGCATATCGAGCGACGCGGCGTTCTTATAGGTGAACCCGCGCTCGGGGTTGTCGAGCTGCATCGACGACACACCCAGATCGGCGCACACCACGTCGGCACCCGCGACCCCTGCACTGACGAGCACCTGCGTGAGCCCCGCGAAGTTGGTGCGACAGGTCTGGAACACCTCCGGGCCAAAGCCCGCATCGCGAAGCCGGGCCTCGGTGCGCGGCAGCTCAATGGGATCCACGTCGAGGCCGATCACACGGCCTCCGGGCTGCACACGCTCGATCAGCGCCCGCGCATGCCCGCCGAAACCCAGCGTGCAGTCCACGGCCACGTCGCCGGGTCGCGGTGCCAGCACGCGCAGCAGCTCGTCGACCATGATGGGACGGTGCGTGCCGGCCGGCGTCTTCCCCGACTGCAACACCTTCTGCACGTCGGCGGCGTAGCGCTCGGGCTGCAGCTCCTTGTACTTCATGTGAAAGGCGCGCGGGTTCTTGCCGGGATAGCGCGGACGCCGCATGCGTCAGGCTCTCTGCGCGAGTGCGAGCTTGCGCCGCACGAACTGGACCAGCTCCGGAAACGGTTCAGGGTCGACGAAATGGCCGCGGTCGGTGTGCTCGAAGTAGCTGCAGCGCAGCTGCGCGGCGACGAACCGGGCCTCGGCCACCGGAATGCACGGGTCGTCGGTGGACTGGAAGATGCCCATCCACTGCTGGTTGGCCCGGATGGCGTCCCACTGCCAGGCCGCGCGGTAGTAGCCGCTGGCGCGTTCGCCAGGATCTCCAAGGTCGGTGTGACACACGCCCACGAGCACCGTGCCGAGCAGCCGGTGCGCCTCGGCGAAGCGCATCGCCGCCACGGCGCCCGACGAGTGCCCGATGAGCACCGTGTGTTCGTCGGCGCCCAGACGCTCGAGGAACGGCAGCCAGATCTCTGCCCGCGCATGCACGTTGTCAGGAAACGTGCGGTTCACAACCGGCAGGCCCAGGGCGCGCAGGTCCCGCTCCACGAAGGGCAGCCAACCGTCAGCGGCCGTGCAGCCGCCGTTGCCGTGGATGAGGATCGCCTTAGGGCCAGTAGAGTCGGGCACGTGCACCCGATTATCTCGCGTCCACACCTCAAACGCCCGGCCGGCACGTTCCGGTGGTCTACAATGACGCCACGGTCGTCGAGCACTCCCCCTGAGCTCTGCCACCCGGAGACGCCATGCCGGACGTGCGCGCATTTCGGACGGTGGTCGAATCTGCCGAGACAGCCGCCGGGGCTGGCGACTTTGCCGGAGCCGAGGCGCTACTGCGCGAGGCCGCCGCGCTCCAGGAAGCCGCCCTCGGGCCGCAGCATCCCGATCTGGCCAGCACCTTCAACAATCTGGCGGTGGCCTGCGAGATGACCCACAAGCCCGCGGATGCGGAGCAGTTCTATCGCCGCGCGTACGCCATCGCGGCGACCGGACTCGACCCGCAGCATCCGCTCGTGGTGACCAGCCGCAACAACCTGCGCGACTTCTGTCAGGCCCGCGGATTGCCGTTCGAGGACTGGGCCGCGATGGACGCAGCGCCAGCGGTCGAGGCGCCAACTGTGCCGCAGGTCCGACAGACCACGAGCACGGCGGCCGCGCCGAAGGCGGTTCTGGGGCCCGCGACGCCGGTCGGCAGTTCGACGCGCGCGTTTGCCGCCGCCGTCGCTGTGCTGGGCGTGTTGGCCACCCTGGCCGTGGCCCGTCTCTGGCTCATGCCGGCGGTGGCCAATGACTCGGCCAGGGCGGACGCGCCGGCCACGAGCGCCCCGCCCCCAGCCGATGCGGGCAATGCCGTCGCGACGACACCTTTCACGACCTCCGCGTCAGCCACGCCAGTTGCCCCAAGCACGGCCACGCCCGACCTACTCGCGCCGGCGCCGCCGCCGGACTCCGCCCCCGCGGCGGTCATGCCCACGCTCCCCACGCGGCTGGCCCCCGCACCGAGGGCATCCGCCCAGGTGAATCTTCGCGTACTGACGGCCATCGTGTGCCACACGCTCACGACCGAGGGCGCCTGGCGCTGCGACCCAGCAGGCGCCGTCAGCGCACCTGGACGCCTGTCGTACTACACGCGCATCGCGTCCGCCCGAGCCACGCGGGTGCTGCACCGCTGGTATCTGGGCACCCGCCTGCAGCACGAGGCCACGCTCGCCGTGAGCGCGAATCCGAGCACGGGATACCGTACCTTCAGCCAGTTGACGGTGAGTCCTGGCGAATGGCGGGTGGAGCTGCTTGGCGATGACGGCGCGGTGCTCGAACAGGCGCGTTTCGAGGTGCGCTCGTCCGGGCGGCCAGGGCGACTCGCGCCACGAGACGACTCGCCAGTTCTTAGTCCTTGAGACGCCCGGCCAGCCACAGCAATTCGGCCAGCATCGCGTCGATGCGCTTCTCGTAGATCGGGTCGACGGCCTGGCCCTCGGCGTCGAACGTATCCTGCACCTTCGACACGGCCACGGTCTGCGGCAGCACGAACGCGCCCATGTAGACGAGTACCGGAACGAGTTGCGACCAGGCGATGACGCCGCCGTGCCCGCCGCCAGACACGGTGACGATCGCGACGGGTGTGCGCTTGAACTCGGGCAGAAAGTAGTCGAGCGCGTTCTTCAGCACGCCAGGATAGCCGTGGTTGTACTCAGGCGATACGACCACGACTCCGTCGGCGGCCGCGATGGCCGCGCCGAGATCGACCAGTCCTGGGGGCGGGGGCTGAACCCGGCCCAGGCGTTCTTCCATCACGGGCAGATCGATGGCGCCGAGGTCGGCGAGGTCGGCCTGGACGCCAGGCCGCGCGCCAAGACGCCGCATCACGAACGTGGCCACGCGGTCGCTCATGCGGCCACGACGGGCGCTCCCGAGCAGGACGAGAATCTTGAGAGGTGTCGTCATTGTTGCTGTTTGACGCGCCGGGCCAGCCCGTGGGTACGGCGGTCCCACCGGGCCGACTGCCAACAGCGGGCCCCGCCCGAGGCCCCTCTGGCGGCTAACAACTCACGCACTTGTGGTTGTTGACGGCCCCAAGGCGTTCGAGCACCTCCATGGCCTCGGGGTAGGGCTGCACGCGCTGCACCGGACCGTTGGCCATGTCCACCGTGGTCTGCCCCGTACGAGCCACGGCCGTCACGTCGGCGCCCTTCGACACAAGGTACTTGATGAGGGCCACGTCGCCGCGCGAGGCGGCGTGATGCAGCGGCGTGTAGCCGTTGTGGTCGCGCGCATTCACGTCCGCGCCCAACGTCTCCACCAGGAACGTCACCGCCGGCACCCAGCCATCTGGCACGTGGCGGTGCGTGTTGCCGGCAAAGCCGAGGCCGTAGCCCACGCCCGAAGCCGCGTGAATCGCCGCGACGGCCGGCCCCGACCACGGAATCGGCGCAAGGCCCGACTGGTCCGGCAAACTGGGATCGGGACCACCCTCCTCGTAGCGCTCGGGCACCTTCGCGGTGCGGATGTCCGGGTCCGCGCCGTACTTGAGCAGCAGCCTCATGGCCGGCAAGTCAAGCGTGTAGGCCGCCAGCCAGAAGGGCGTGGCGCCGGTGCGGTCGACGCCGAGCAGATCGCGGTTGTAGGTCGTGTACCACAGCGTCTTTGCCAGTCGCGCGTTCACGTCGGCGCCGGACTTCAGGAAGCGCTCGGCCAGATCGAGGTAGTCCACCGACTGCTGCATGTAGTGCGCGGGCTGCGGATGCCGCGCCTTGGGCGCCCACTGCATGTTGAGCACCGCGTAGAGAGGCGTGGCCCCCCCGTCGCTCGCCAGCGTGGCGTTGGCCCCGCGCTCGAGCAACGTGGCCGCCAGGTCGTAGTGGCCGTTGATGGTGGCCATCAGGAGGGGGCTCGTGCGGTCACCGGCGCTGACCTGATTGAGGTCGGCGCCAGACGCGAGCAGGGCCAGCACGGTGTCGCGCTTCCCGTCGCGCACCGCCAGCAGCAGCGCGGTCAGCCCGCCGTGCGTGCCGACGAGGTCGGCATAGCCGACTGGCTCTGGCTCCCCTCCGTCGTCAACCGCCGGACGCGGCCCCCGAGGCGCGGGTGCAACAGCCGCGGTGCCGGCAATGGTCGCCAGCTGCGCCGCGCGCTCGCGCTGCAACGCGGCCACGCGTTGGTTGCGCGTCCGGCTCTCGGCGCTGTCCTCGCGATTCCGCGCGCTGAGGTCAACCACCTTGGCCGCAATCCGGAGGTCGGCCCCTCGGGCCGCCAGCAGCGTCACCACGGCGGTGCGACCCGCGGCGGCCGCGAACATGAGCGGCGTCTGGCCCCATTGCGGCTCGCGCACATCAACGACGGCACCGGCATCGAGCAGTGCAGAAGCGGACTCCTCGTCGCCGGCCGCCGCGGCAAAATGCAGGGGCGCGGCGCCGGTCGTCGTCAGCGCGTCGACCGGGGCTCGTGCCGCCACGAGCAGGCGCACCACGTCCGCGTGCCCGGCGCGAGCTGCCAGGTGCAACGGCATGTAGCCTCCGAGGCGCGTCACGACCGACACCTTCGCGCCCGCAGCGAGCAGCGCGGTCGCCAACGTGCCGTCGCCCCGCTCGGCCGCCCAGTGCAGGGCGGTCATGCCGTCGCCCTGTGCGCCGTTGACGTCGGCGCCCCTGGTCAGCAGAACCCGCACGGCGTCGGCCTCACCACGCATCGCCGCCTCGGCCACCGCACCAGGTGCAGGCGCAACGGCCGCGCGCGCGGCGCCAAACGGCGGCGCCTGGCCGCGATCGGCGCCGAGCGGCGCCGACACGGCGAGGATCGACAAACCCGCGATCACGACAGCAACAGAGCGGTGGACAGACATCATGCGCGGAACTCCTGGACGACTACAGCGCGAACGCACCGGTGGAATCGCCGAACTGCGACACATCGTCGAGCCCGGTCATGTGCAGGGCGCTCAGCATCACGTTGGCCATGGGCGTACCGGCCGCGGCCCGGTGGTGCACGTTGCCTTTCAAGCGTCCGTGCGCGCCGCCGAGCAGCACCAGCGGGCAGCGCTTGTGGTTGTGCACGTTGCTATCGCCCATCGGCGAGCCGTAGACGATGAGGCTCTTGTCGAGCAGCGTCTGGCCGCCCTCCTGAATCGCCTGCAGCTTCTCCATGAAGTACGGCAGCAAGCTGACGTGGTAGCGGTTGATCTGCGCGAATTCGGTGACGCTGGCCGGCTTGTTGCCGTGATGCGACGACGGGTGGAAGCCCTTCGACACGCCGCTCTCTGGATAGACGCGACTCGAAGCGTCGCGACCCATCTTGAATGAGAACACCCGGGTGACGTCGGCCTGGAACGCCAGGGCCTGTAGGTCGAACATGAGCTTCACATGCTCGTCGAACGAGTCGGGCACGCCAGGCGGCGCCCCCGGCAATTCGCGTGCCTCGCCGGAACCGTTGCGGGCCTCGACCCGCTGAATACGCCGCTCGATCTCCCGCACGTTCTCGAGATACTGCGTCATGCGCTGACGGTCGCTCGAGTCGAGCGTGCGATTCAGGTCGGCCACTTGGCCCGTCACGTAGTCGAGCACGCTCGACGACGCCCGTCGCCGCGCCGCGCGTTCCTTCGATGACCCGCCGGCCCCGAACAACTGGTCAAACGCCATGCGCGGATCGCGAATCATCGGCAACGGGTCGGTGGGCGACGACCAGCTGATCATGTCGGTGTAGACGCACGAGTAGCCGTAGGCGCAGCCGCCGGCCTGGTCCACGTTCTCGATGCAGAGCTGCATCGAGGGAATCGGTGTGTCCTGCCCAAAGCGCTGCGCGTACAGCTGATCCAACGAAATGCCGGCGCGCACATCTGAGCTTTCGGTCTGGCGGGGGTGCGCTTGGGTGAGGAACACGGCGCTCGAGCGGAAGTGATCGCCGCCAATTTCCGGCTGGGTGACCGCTTCGGCGTTGCGCACGTCGGTGTCGCTCACGATCGTGGCGTACTTCCGGAAGCCTTCGAGCGGCGTGAGCGAGGTTGGGCTCAGGTCGAAGTCGGCGCCGGTGGCCACCGGCGACCAGAGATGCTGCGACGCACCCCACGGGCTGCTCCCAGCCGCGCCGTGCACCATCTCGATACAGACCAGGCGCGGACGATCGAGCGACGCGGCCGTGGCCGTGCCGGCAAATAGACCACGCGCCGGCACCATTGCGTCGAGAAACGGCAGCGCCACGGTGGCCCCAAGGCCCCGCAACATGGTCCGTCGCGCCACGTGCTTCCCAGTGATGAACGCCATTCTCGTCTCCCCTTCGTCTCAGTCCGTCGACCTAGTGCGGCGGAGCCGCCACGGTTGTGGGCGCCGCCACGTCGGCAGCCTTCATGCGAAACGCCGCGCTCTTCACGATGCCGTGCACGAAGGCCGACAGCGTGTACTCGGCTCCAGCGGCCTCGCGCACGATGCGGCGTACCATCGGCATGTCGCCCGGCGCCAGCCGGCGGCCTAGCGCGTAGGTGGTCAGGTTCTCGGCGAAGTTCTGCACGAGCACACCCGATCGCTTCATAAGGGCCTGCTGCAGATCGGCTGCGCTCGATAGCGGCGTGCCGTCGTACAACGCACTCACGGGGTCGATGGGCATCCCGTTGTCCTTGATACGCCAGGCGCCGGTGACGTCGAAGTTCTCGAGCGCCAGCCCAATCGGATCGATCATCCGGTGGCACGACATGCACGCGGGATTCTTGCGGTGTTGTTCCATCCGCTCGCGAACCGTGCGCAGGCGACCCCCTTCGGCCTCGGGGGTCTCGTCGAGCGCGGGGACGTTGGGCGGGGGCGGCGGGGGCGGCGTCCCGAGCAGCACCTCCATGACCCACTTCCCGCGAAGGACCGGCGAGGTGCGCTCCGCCTCGGAGGTGAGCGTGAGTACGCTGGCGTGCCCAAGAATGCCGCGGCGCCGGTTGTCTGGATACGCCACACGCCGCATCTCTGCGCCCACGATCCCGGGAATGCCGTAGTGTCTGGCGAGCCGCTCGTCGACAAACGTGTAGTCCGCCGTGAAGAGATCGGTCACGGGGCGGTTATCGCGGAGGATCTGGCGGAAGAACGTCTCGGTTTCGCGGCGCATCGACGTCTTCAGCTGCTCGTCGAAATCGGGGTAGAAGCGCACATCGGGATTGATTTTGTCGAGGTCCTGCAGCCGCAGCCACTGCCCGGCAAACCGCGCGCCAAGCACATCGGCCCGCGGATCAGCGAGCATGCGGGTGACTTGCGCGTCGAAGTCCGCGGGGCGCGAGAGCCGGCCCGCCTCGGCCAGGCGCAGCAGTTCTGCGTCGGGCGCCGACGCCCACAAGAAGAACGACAGCCGCGACGCCAGGTCGAGATCGCTGAGGGCGTAGGCCTGTCCGGTCTTGGACGTCAGCGGTCGGTCCTCGAAACGAAACACGAAGCGCGGGCTCGCCAAGATGCCTTCGAGCGCCATGCGGACGCCCTCTTCGAAGCCGCCGTCGGCCAGCCCCGTGCGGTAGAGCGTCATGAGCGCGTTGACGTCACGTTCGCTCGCGCGGCGACGGAAGGCCTGCGAGGCCAGCGCCGACACGATCCGGTGCGCGCACCCGGTCTGCTGCGCCTCGGTGGCCGGCGTGCACACGAAGATCTTCGCGCGACTCGGCGTCGGGGAGACGCCCGTCGCCTCGAAGGGACCGGTGATGGCCATGTCCCGCAGATGCGGAACCGTGGAGATGCCATACGCGTCGGCGATGCTGGTGCTGGCAATCGACCACTCGAGCGGCGAGATCAGGTCCTGCGCCGGGCCCTCGAACCGGCGCACGAACGCCGCCGACACCCGGTGCGGGCCGGCGGTGATCGCGACCGGCTCGGTGCGCAGGTCCACGCCGTCCGGGTCGGAGCTGTTCATCCACCGGTCCACATCGAGCAGCGCCGCGCGCGCGCCGTCAATCGAGATCTCGACCTGTTCTGGCGCCTCGGCGGTATGCAGCGCGGCGCGGCCGTTGCCATACAGCGCGCCGGTCGTCTCGTGGTAGAACGACACGCGGAAGCGGTATTCGCCGTCGGCTGGAAACGTGTGCGTCACCGAGAGCCCGCCGCGGGTGCCATGGGGCGCGCCGTCGACGTGCTCGCGCTGCGAGGTCCAGCGCGAGACCGGGTAGGTCGCCTCGCGCGCCGTTGCCGCGCGGTCGCCCACCGCGAGGCGGCTGATCTCGGCGGCAGCCGTCAGGTATGACTGCATCGCGGTCGCCGACATGAGTTGCGCGTCGGCGATGTTGTCGAAATTGGCGCTCTTGGGGTCGAGCGGCAGATAGTCGCCCGCATTCACATCGACACCCACCAGGTCGCCCACAGCGCGCGTGTACTCGACCCGGTTGAGACGCTGGAAGGTACGGCGCCCGGGGGCCGACTCGCCCGCCGCGGCGTCAGACGCCGCTTCGAGCGCGTCGGCGAGGCGCAGCAGCACGGCCTCGTCTGGGCGCTTGCTGCCGGCCGGTGGCATCTGGCCGGCGCGCAACTTGCGGATCATCTTCTCGGTGACGTCCACGCGCTCGCCGGCCCGCGCCACGTCGAAATCGTGCAGCGACAGGCCCCCGGCCTTGACACGCTCGCTGTGGCAGCCGGCGCATGAGTCGGCGACCACTGACTGCAGCCCGTCCGGAACCGCGCGCGACGCCGCGGCGGACGCGGGGTGCGAGGCCACGGGTGCGGGGACCGCGGACTGGCCAGCCACGGAGGCCACGCCGACCACCAGTACTGCCGCAACCGTTCCGGAGAGGAATCGCCGCATCTGCATGAAGGACCGCCGCCGCATGATACCAGCTTCGACGAGCCGACTTCCGGGTGTCAGTAGAGCACGGCGGCCTCGCCGCGTTCGGCAATCAGGCGGCCAAAATGGTCCACCAACAGGTCGCGGCGGGCCATCACGGCGCCGATTTCGGCGCCGGTCAGTTGGTCTTGCACCGCCTCCTTGAGCGCCCGCTCCGAGAGCGCGCGCAGCTGTTCGAGCAGGTTCCGGTCGCACATGCTGATGGCGCCCGGCGCCTGCAGCGGCTTGGCCAGCCGGAATGCCCGCGTGAAGTCGAGCATCACGAGCTGCCAGCTCTTCGTGAACACGACGTTGCCTTTGTTGCGGTCGGTGTCGCGGACGAGCTCGGCAAACACCAGCATCCGGGCGTACTGCCGCGACAACTCGACCGCACCGCCCGGGGGATTGGCTTGCGTGCGCTGGCGCTCCTCCTCGTCCATGAGCACGTCGTCCACCCACCACGAGAGCGCGCCGTGGTCCCCAATGGTGCGCTCCACGGTGGCCGGCATCATGTAGGCCAGACCCAGGAGCCGCGCCAGGCGCCAGGCGGCGATGTTGTAGCGGTAGTGATCGACAAAGCGCATCTC
>JANMDX010000280.1:0-8083 GCA_031376505.1 Acidobacteriota bacterium | reverse complement strand
GGCCCGCAAGTCGGGCAGCCTGTCGTTGCGCGCGTATATGGCGACCATGGCGGAACCTGGCATCACCGAGGCGGAGGTGGACGCCATGGAAGGGGCCTGGAAGCAGTACGGGGATGACCCGACCGTGCGCACTGGCATCGTGAAGATGTATGCCGACGGCGTGATCGAAAGCAAGACGGCCGCCATGCTGGCGCCCTACATCGGCACCAAGAACGCGGGCGCCCCCAACATGAGCGCGAAAGAGATGAACCGCATCGTCGCCATGTTCGACAAGCGCGGCTGGCAGATCCAGATTCACGCAATCGGCGATCGCGCGATCCGGATGTCGCTCGACGCCTTCGAGAACGCCGCGAAGGTGAATCCCGCCCCGGCGCGCGGCCGGCGCCATCGCCTCGAGCACATCGAGGCCATCTCGGCCCAGGACATCGCGCGGTTCGGCTCGTTGGGCGTGATTGCGTCGCAGCAGCCCATGCACGTGGCGCTGGGCGATGCGAACCAGGCCGTGCCGGCGGGCCCATGGCCAGACGCGATTGGCCCAGAGCGCGCGTCGCGCGCGTGGGCGTGGAAGAGCATTCAGGCTGCTGGCGGACGCCTGGCGTTCGGCAGTGACTGGCCGGTGGCGACGCTCGAGACCGGTCAGGGCCTCTGGCTGGCGTCCACGCGCATCCACGCCGAGAAGGCCCAGGACCAGCGACTCAGCATCGGCGAAGCCATCGCCGGCTACACCAAGTGGGCGGCCTACGCGTCGTTTGACGAACAGCGCAAGGGCACGTTGGCGCCCGGCATGCTGGCCGACCTGGTCGTGCTCGGCCGCGACATCGCGTCGGCGCCCATCGGGTCGCCCACCGACGTGCCGGTGGCCTTCACGATCTTCGACGGCAAGGTGGTCTACGAGAAGAAGTAACCTACGCCTCGCCGGCGGCGGTGGCGGCGCGCACGAGCTTGGCCACCGACACGACCTGCCCGGTGTGCCGCGCGGCGTGCTCCGCAGCGTGGAAGATCAGCCCCAGCACGGTAGACGGCAGTCGATCGCGCCCAACCTCGCGCGGCTCGGTGAGCGTGGCCGGGTCAGTCACGGCGAGTTGTTCGAGCGCCCGGCCCACGGTGGCCTGCCACTGCGCCACCAGACTCTCGATGGGCGGACGCTCGACGGCCATCATGCGCTCGCGTCCGAGTGCCGCCTTCTGCCCGTCGTCGAGCGCGACACCGCGCGCGTACGTCAACAGACGGTCGGTGCTGCCGATGAGGTGCGCGACGTGGAAGCCGACGGGCGTGACGCCGTAGGGGGCGGTCCAGATCTCGATCGGGGCAAGACCCTCGACCGCCGCAGTCACGTCTTCGCGGGCCATCACAAACGCGTGTGCGGCCGGCTGCAGCAGCGGGTGAATGCCAGGCAGCGCGCCCCGCAGCCACGGTTCAGGTTGAGATGTCGTCATCGCTGCTCGCTGAAAGATGGTTGCGACGCCAGCAGCGCGTCAAGCTCGGGCAGCAGCACGATGCCGTCCTGATCGCTGCCCGATGAGTGCACGACGAGCCAGGTGCACGGCGCCCCGCTTTCGTTGCACGGCGCGTGAGGCACGTCGGCGGGCACGAAGATCTGGTCGCCAGCCTGCACGAGCGACCGGTGCTGCACCCGGTCGCCGTGGTAGACGACGCACTCGCCCTCGAGCATGTACGCGATGGTCTCGATGCGGTCATGGTAGTGCACTTTCGCCTTGGCCCCTGGCGGGATCGGCAGCACGTTCATGCAGATCCGCTCGGTCCCGGCCGTGTCGGCCGACGCGCCGGCGCCGTAGGTGAAACCTTGCTTGCCGATGTAGGTGTGTCCTGGCCGAATCACCTGCACACGAGCTGTGTCGGACATCGCGGTCATCCTCTCGAAGCGGGGCGCACGACGAGCAATCGTGCCACGGCCATCAGCGCCAGCACCAGACCGAACGTGCACACGATTGTGGCGCCAGTTGGCAGGTCGAACTGCACCGAGAAGTACATGCCCAGCATCGATACGACCACGCCCATCACCCAGCCGATGGCGAGGCGCGGCGCGACGCGCTCGGCAAAGAGCATGCCGGCCACCGACGGCACGATCAGGTAGCAGAACACCAGAAGCACGCCGGCAATCGCCACCGACCGCGTGACCACGAGTCCGAAGGACGCATAGAACAGGAAGTCCCAGAAGCGCACGGGCACCCCGCGCTTCTCCGCCGCGGCGGCGTCCATCGAGATCGCGAGGAACTTGTGGCGGAAGACGTAGTGGAAGATGCCGATGACCACGTAGATGGCGCCCGTGGTGAACACCTCCGGCCACTGCACCGACAGGATGTTGCCTACGAGCATGTTCTGCAGGTGCTCGGCTTCGCCCGTGGCCTTGCTGAGCGTGAGAATGACCGCCGCCGACGCCACGGCGTACGAGATGCCGATGATCGCCTCCTGCGGGATCTTCGCGTCGTGGCCCTTCACCATCGCGAAGATGAAGGCGCCGATCAACGTGAAACCCAGGCTCATCCAGTAGATCGTGGGATCCTCGGCGCCGTAGCCCTGCCACACGGCCATGGCCGCGCCGAGCGACGCGATCTGCGCAAGCGAGAGATCCACGAAGATCACGCCGCGCTCTACCACGTGCAGTCCCAGGTAGGCGTGGATGCCCGCGATGATCAGGCTGGCCGCGATGGCCGGCGCCAGGAACTGAACAATCGTCCAATCCATGGGCTACTTTCCGCTCGCGTGCTTGAGCGCCGCCGCCAGCAGGTTCACGTCGTAGTCAAAGAGCGCGATGTAGTCAGCCGCCTCTTTCGCCCCGCCCACCGACGGCGCCAGGACCACCACCTGGCCGCCCACCTGCGTGGCGATCGACTGCGGCGTCTTCAGGTCGAAGTACGGCTCGACGGCGATGACTTTCACGCCCTGCGCCTTCATCTCTTGAATGAGTTCGAGCGTGTGCGAGGGCGAAGGCGGAATGCCGGGTTTCGGCTCCACATAGCCCATGACGTTCAGACCGAAGCGCTCCATGAAGTTGGGCCACGAGCGGTGATACGTGACGATCTTCGTGCCCTTGTAGGGCGCCATCGCCTCGTCCCAGCGCTTCTCGGCGGCGGCCAGGCGGGAGTCGAAGTCCGCATAGCGCTGCGCGAAGAACCCGGCGCTGGCCGGCGACAACTCGCTCAGTTTGTCCTTGATGGCTCGCGCGATCTTGCGGCCGTTGCCCGGCTCGAGCCAGTAATGCGGATTGCCGAACGGGTGCACGTCACCCATGGCCCGGGTGATCTGCCCCGCGGGGATGTCCAGGATGCGCACCGTGAGCGACGCGTCGAGATAGCCCTTCGACCCGGGCTGCACCTTGTTGTTGCGGCCGCTCGTGAGGAGCGGTGGCAGCCAGCCGATCTCGAGCTCGCGGCCCACGACGATCAGCAGATCCGCGTGGCTCACGGCCAGGATGAAACTGGGCTTCGGATCCACGAAGTGGGGATCCTGGTACCCCTTGGCCAGCGCCGTGACGGCGACCTTGTCGCCGCCCACCTGGCGTGTGATGGCGCCGAGGTCTTCGGTGGTGGCCACGACGTTCAGGGTCTGGGCCGATGCACGACCCGCTGGCGCGGCGAACAGAGCCAGCGCGAGCGTGACGCGAAGCGTTCTGGATGCCATACAACTCACCTCGGCTAGAAGACGTGGGCGCCGTGAGCGCCAATCGAGAACTGCAATTGGACGAGTACTTCGTTGGCGGCTGGCGCGTCGCCGAAGTGGATGTGGCGATACTGGCCGCGCACCTGGCTGAACTCGCTGGGCCGGTAGGTCAGGAGGGCCGAACCGCCCGTGTCGATGCGCGTCGCGAGGTCGGCGCGGGCCGACCGGTCGTAGCGCGCGCCGGCGAACCAGCGCCGGGCGAACTGATAGTCGCCCGACACGTAGTAGCCGAGGCTCCGTTGCTCGCCGTCGAACTGGTTGCGATGACTCCACACCACCTCGGTGCGGCCCACGAACTGGTGGTAGATGGCGCGCGTAAGTGGCCGCCAGTGCACGGTGGCGTCGACGCCGAAGAGCGTCGTGGTGAAGCGGCCCACGTCCTCGCCCGCAATGACGCCGGCGGGGTTATGCCCGTGCGACACCGAGGCACCGAGGTCGAGGTTCGTCGACTCGGTGAGGTCGTGATACGCGCGCAGGTGCCCCACGTAACTCAGATCGCCGCGCGTGCTCGTGCGGAAGAGCGTGTCGCCCGAGTCGCCACGGAACACCTGCCCGGTAGCCTCGAGAAACAGCGTGCCCGCGGGAATGAGCCGCGCCACCGACACGCCCGCGTCGTTGATGCCGTCTTCGCCGCCCACCAGATTGCCGGTGACGAGCGGACGATCCGCCCACGACAGCGCGTGCGTGTGCAGGCCGTTCACCTTGCCGAATGCCGCGCGCATCTTGCCGACCTTCACCTGGAACCTGCCCGGCAGCTCCGAGAAGGTCAGGAAGCCTTCTTCGACGCTTACGCCCTGTTCGCCAAACGACAGAAAGAAGTCGCCGCGGGCGTAGGGATCGACCACCGCCTGGAACGACGCTTCCGATTCCGCCAGCTCGAGCGCGGGGCTCGGATTCGCCACGTTGCGGCCACCGAAGCCCAGGAAGTTGCCCACCACGGCCATGTCGGGGTTGAAGACCGTCGAGCTGGCAGCGCCCCCTCCGCTCGGCATCGGCGGTGGTTCTGGCGGCGGCGCGAGCGCAGCCTCGGGCGGGGCGGCCTTCAGCGTCGCGAGCTGGGCCTCGAGCGCGGCGATGCGATCGCCCAGCTCCTTCCGGAGCTGTTCGATCTGCTGCTGCAGCACCGCTGCTGGCGCGGCGGGCTGGGCCGACACGGGACGGGGCCCGACGATGAGCACGGCGCCAATCAGCGCCGCCCACGTGAGAGACCTCACGCGCATGTATCACCTCCTGCGAACCGGTCGGTCCGCGCGTCTGTCGAATGAAGAAACAGAAGGACGGCTAGGCCGTCGGAGGGGCGCGGGCGGGAGTGTCGGCGCCGAACAGCGCATGGACGAACGTGGACACGCCGAGCGCCAGCAGGCGGGTCTCGACCGGCGGCGGGGCGAACCGCGCCGATTGCGTCTCGGCGCGCAAGGTGCCGAGTGCGTGGCAGAGCACGCAGTGCACGGGGTCGCCGACCGGCAGACTCGTCGCCGCGATCCGGTCGGTGTGCTGCAGCCCCAGGTTGCGCCCAGGGTTGCACAGCACGTCATCGCCGCCGTCGTGCAGCGGCGCCGAGACCGTCACGGCCAGCAGCGCGACTAGCCCAAAAACGGCCAGCCAGCCGGCGAGACGCGAGCGCCTGAAGGCGCGGATCATCCCCATCAGGATACCGCCATTCCGACCACCGGGCGCGACGGCTTGCGCGGTGCCCGTCAGGACAGGCCGCCCCGTCACGTCCGGGCCGTCCGGTGACTGGATCTCGCGGTCTCGGGAACCGGCTGTGCTATAAGCGTGCGGGGCCGTGGACTGCCATACGGCCAGCCTTCATATATGTGGACCCACAACTACGAACCCCTTGGCGGAAGCCTGGCGCTCTCGGCGCCGGTGGCCGCGGTGCCCATAGTCGTGCTCTTTCTGATGCTCGGCGTGTGGCGCGCGCCGGCGTGGAAAGCGGCCCTCAGCGGCCTGCTCTCGGCCTTCGTCGTGGCCATCGCCGTCTACGGCATGCCGGTCGGGCTCGCCGTGATCTCCACGATCTACGGCGCGGCTTATGGCCTCTTTCCCATTTCGTGGATCGTGTTCTCGTCGATCATGCTCTACCGTCTGGCGGTCGACACCGGCAAGTTCGAGGTGATCAAGGACTCGGTCGGCAGCCTCACTGACGACCGCCGGCTGCAAGCGATGCTCATCGCGTTCTCGTTTGGCGCGTTCATCGAAGGCGCCGCCGGCTTCGGCGCGCCGGTGGCGGTGTCGGGCGCCATGCTGGCGGGCTTGGGATTCAATCCCTTCTACGCGGCCGGCATCTGCCTCATCGCCAACACCGCGCCCGTCGCGTTCGGCTCGATCGGTATTCCCGTGACCACGCTGGCGGCCGTGACGGGACTGCCCGTGCTGCACCTCTCGGCCATGGTCGGTCGCATGTGCGCGCTTATCTCGATCGTCATCCCCGGCTATCTCATCGTGGTGATGGCGGGCTGGGCGCGCGCGGCGGAAGTGCTGCCGGCCATCATTGCCTGCGGCGTGTCGTTTGCCGGCATGCAGTTCTTCGTGTCGAACTACATGGGGCCGGAACTGACCGACATCCTCAGCTCGCTCACCTGCATCATCGTGATGGTGGCGGTGCTGAAGCTGTGGAAGCCGAAGACGATCATGCGGCTCGAGGGCGACACGCCCATCATCGCGGCCGCCAAGCGGCACTCGGCGGGCGAGATCGTCATGGCGTGGGTGCCGTATCTGCTGCTGGTCGCGTTCGTGCTGCCCTGGGGCGAGCCGAGCATCAAGGCGCAGATCGATCGCTTCACGCACGGCATCATGCCCGGATTCCTGCCGAAGGCCGCCGCCGGCCTGAACGGCGTCGAGGTGTGGGGCCTGCACAACGCCATCACCCGGATTCCTCCGGTCACGTCCGCGCCCGCGCCCTATGCCGCGGTGTTTGCCTTCAACTGGCTGAGCGCGTCGGGTACGGCCTGCTTCCTGGCCACGATTGCCGCGGCGCTCGTGCTGCGTGTGTCGCCCGGCAAGTTCGTCGGGCTCTATGCCGCCACGTTCAACCAGCTCAAGTTCGCGATGCTCACCATCGTGTCGATGCTGGGCCTGGCGTATCTGATGAACTACTCGGGGATGACGTCCACGCTGGGCCTGATGCTGGCCACCACCGGCGTGCTGTTTCCCTTCTTCAGCGCAGTCGTCGGCTGGCTGGGCGTGTTCCTGACCGGCAGCGACACGTCGGCCAACGCCCTTTTTGGCAACCTGCAGGTGGTCACGGCCAATGCGCTTGGCCTGAACCCGATTCTGACCGCGTCGGTGAACTCGGCCGCCGGCGTGATGGGCAAGATGATCTCGGTCCAGAGCATCGCCGTGGCTGTGGCGGCCACGGGCATGACCTCGGACGACGAGAGCCGCCTGTTCCGCTTCACCATCAAGCACAGCGTGATGCTGATGATGGTCATGGGCGTCGTGGCGATGCTCTATGCCTACGTGTTCCCGGGCTGGGTGCCGGTCGCACCGCCGAAGTAGCGATGGGAGCGGAGATGAAAGCTGCGGTGTTGATGATGGTGAGCGCGACGCTCGTGACCGCGGCGATGGCGGCGTCGGACCCGCCTGGCTTCAAGCACTGGACGGCGGCCGAGTTGAAGGCCCGCGACGCCGAATTGCCAAAGCACATGGCCCCGGACCATTCGTCGCGCGAGACACTCGCCGATTACGGCGACCATCGCTTTCGCCTGCTCTACCGCGACGCCGATGGCAACCCCGAGCAGCACGATGCGATCATCGACGTCGTCTACGTCCAAAGCGGCGAAGGCGTGCTGCTGCTGGGCGGAACGATGGCCGGCCGGAGCGCCACGACCCCTGGTGAGTGGGTTGGCACAAAGCTGGACGGCGGCGACCCGCACCCACTCGGTGCAGGCGACATCGTGCACATTCCCGCGGGCGTCCCACACAGTTTCCTGGTGCGGACCGGCAAGCACATCACCTACGTCCTGCTGAAGATCCCCGCGAAGTAGCGAGCGGCTTGCGAACTGTCTCGGCGGCTGTTCGCGACTAGGACCGGACTGCACGAGTCCGTCGAACGCCGTGGGCAGCGGCTTGCCGTCGCCTGCTGCGCCAAGAGGGCTACCCTGGGGGGCCAAGGTATGACAACGGGCGTTCTGCTACCCCCGGACTCTGCTAGGAGTTTGCGGAAAAATGGGCCTGCGAGAGCGGGCCCGTCTCCTGTGAACGGCTGGTGAGCCGTGGTGTGCGGGCCGAGGCGGCGCCACGGTCGCCCTCGGTCGCACGGCGGGACGTCATGCCGCAGCCCACGCCGCGCGGAGGTTCGCGAGGCGCTTGATGTTGAAGGCGGCGCAAGCGAAGACGAAGAGCCATTCGACGTGGGCCAGCCCCCGCAGCTTCACTTTGCGCAAGCCGGCAATCGGCT
>JANMDX010000250.1:0-3253 GCA_031376505.1 Acidobacteriota bacterium | reverse complement strand
ACGATCGCTGTACGCCGAGACCAATGCGCTCGAGGCGCGGCTGCCGCTGCCCGCATGGTACTGGGGCCAGGCGTCGGGGATGCGCTGTCTCGACCACACCGTGAGCCAGGTGCTCGCGACCGGCTACAGCCACCACATCACCCGTCTGATGGTGCTCTGCAACATAGCGACGCTGCTCGGCATCAACCCCCAGGAACTCAACGAGTGGTTCTGGACGACCTATGTAGATGCTTACGAGTGGGTCGTGACGCCAAACGTCGTGGGCATGGGCACGTATGCCGATGGCGGGGTGTGTGCCACGAAGCCGTACATCTCGTCGGGAAAGTACCTGCAGCGCATGGGGCCCAGCATCTGCGCGGGCTGTCAGTTCAATCCCGCTCTCACCACCGGCGCCGCGGCGTGCCCGCTCAATCACTTGTACTGGGACTTCCTGGAGCGGCAGCGCGACCGGCTGAAGTCGAACGTGCGCATGGCCGTGCCGCTGGCGGCGTTGAAGCGCCTGGCGCCAGCGGTCATGGACGATCACCGCGCGCATGCGGCGAGGTGGCGCGACCTGGCGCTCGACGCGTAGCGAACCCTTGGCGCACTCCTGACGGCGGTGCCGCGATCAGCCCCTGGCCTGGGCTCTATGGCCGAAGGCCCGATTCGCCTTCGAGTCGAGGGTGACGTCCACGCGGCGTGCCGACCTGGAATTGGGCACGTGTCCGGTCGCTCTTACCGCCACGCGTGCTCGACCATCACCCGGTTGATCAGCGTCTGGTTGCCCATGCAGCGCCGCCGGGCCTGGCCTATAATCCCCCGGTCCGCAATTCGACTCGGGCCGCGGGAGCGGCAGGTTTCCAGCCCCTACCCAAGGAGTGCGCGCATGTGCGACGAGAACTTCGAACACGATCTTGAGAACTACGCCCGCTTTCCGAAGATGACCCGCCGCCAGTTGGGAGGCGTGTCGCTCGGCGTCGGGATGATGTTCGCCCTGCCGCGTGCGGCCGACGCGCAGGCAGTGAAGGAGCAGGACGTCACCATCAAGACGCCTGATGGCGAGTGCGACGCCTACTTCGTGCATCCCGCCAGTGGCGCGAGCGCGGCCGTCATTGTGTGGCCCGATATCCTCGGGTTGCGTCCGGCGTTCCGGCAGATGGGCAAGCGGCTCGCGGAGTCAGGTTACGCCGTGCTGACGGTGAACCCGTTCTACCGCAAGGCGAAGGCGCCGGTCGTGCCGGCCGGCGCGAGCTTCGCGGACCAGAAGACGCGCGACATCGTCATGCCGCTCGCCGGAGCACTGAACGCCACCACGCACGTGACTGACGCCAAGGCCTTCGTGGCCTGGCTCGATGGGCAGGCGGCGGTGGACAAGCGCAAGAAGATCGGCACGACGGGTTACTGCATGGGAGGCCCGATGGTGATGCGCACGGCTGGGGCGGTGCCTGACCGGATTGGCGCCGGCGGCTCCTTCCACGGCGGCGGCCTCGTCACGAAAGAGCCTAACAGCCCGCACCTGCTCGTGCCCACGATGAAGGCCTCGTTTCTGATCGCCGTGGCCGAGAACGACGACCAGCGCGACCCGACTGCGAAGGACGTGCTGAAAGACACCTACGCCAAGGCCAAGCTGCCCGCGGAAATTGAAGTCTACGCAGCCCAGCACGGCTGGTGCCCGCCTGACTCGGCGGTCTACGACGAGAAGCTGGCGGAAAAAGCCTGGTCGCGGCTGCTGGTGCTGTTCAAGACCGCCCTGGCCTAGGGCCAGAGAGAGACGTCGACGATCCGCACTCTGGAGAAGCGCTCATGTCACCTATCGACACCCTCAAGGCCGCCTACGCGGCCTTCGGCCACAACGATCCCTCGGTGCTCTTCGGAGCCATGGATCCCGGCGTCGTCTGGAAGGAGGCCGAGGGCAACCCGCTCGCCGACCGCAACCCCTACGTTGGCGCCAAGGCCATCGGCGAGGGCGTGTTCGGCCGGCTGCTGGCCGCGATCGACCGTTTCTCCGCGGCGCCCACGACGTTCATCGACGGTGGCGACTTCGTGGTCGTGCTCGGCCGCTACGGCGGCACCATGAAGACTTCAGGTGCGACGCTCGACGCCCAGTTCTGCCACGTGTACCACTTCAGCGGCGGCAAGGTCGTCAGCTTCCAGCAGTACACCGACTCGGCGCAGTGGGCGCGCCTCATGGGCTGAGCAACGCCAGGCCCTGCCTCAGGCGCAGGCGCCCCGCCCGGCCGCGACCAGCCTAATGGCGTCGACAGCCGTCGGTTGCCTGTGTTGTAGGGCGTAGTCCGAAGGGGTCAGACGCCGTTAGACCCTGTTACAAACGCACGGGGATGGCACGCGCACGCAGAAACGTCTTCAGCTCCGCCACGCCGTGCGTGTTGAAGTGAAAGATCGACGCCGCGAGCGCCGCGTCCGCGTGCCCCGCCGTGAATACCTCGGCGAAGTGCTCGAACGAGCCGGCGCCGCCAGACGCGATTACCGGGATCGACACCGCGTCGGACACGGCGGCGGTCAGGGCGCAGTCGAAGCCGCGCTTGGTGCCGTCGCGGTCCATCGACGTCAGCAGGATCTCGCCCGCGCCTCGGCTAGCCGCTTCGCGCGCCCAGTCCACGACCTCGCGCGACGATGCTGCCGATCCGCTGCGGGTGTACGCGACCCAGTGTTCGTCCACCGTCTTCGCGTCGATGGCCACGACCACGGCCTGGCTCCCGTAGCGGTCAGCCAGACGCGAGATCAGCGTGGGATCGGCCAGCGCGGCAGAGTTCAGGCTCACCTTGTCGGCCCCCGCATCAATGGCCGCGGCTGCGTCGTCTTCCGTACGAATGCCGCCACCCACACACAGCGGCAGGAACAGCTCGCGGGCCACCGCCTCAATCGTGTGCGCGCGCGCCTGGCGGACCTCGAGCGTGGCGGTCACGTCGAGGATCACCACCTCGTCGATGCCCTCCACGTCGTAGCGCCGCGCCAGTTCAGCGGGGTCGCCCGCCGCCCGCAGTGCCTCGAACTGCACGCCCTTCACGACCTGTCCGTCGCGCACGTCGAGACACGCGATGATGCGTTTGGCCAGCATCAGCGGATCTCCATGAGCCAGTTACGCAAGACCTGCAGGCCAACGCCTCCAGACTTTTCTGGGTGGAACTGCACGCCCGACACGAGGCCGTCCTGCACGGCCGCCGTGAACTCCACGCCGTAGGTGCTCGTGGCCACGGTGCCGCGCGCCAGCGGCGCGGCGTAGGAGTGCGTGAAATACACGTGCGATCCGTCG
>JANMDX010000219.1:0-7750 GCA_031376505.1 Acidobacteriota bacterium | reverse complement strand
GCCTGCGAGTCATCCGCGGCTGAGTCTTTCGTCAGGTTGATCGCCGTCTGCCCGCCCACCGCCCGCAGCAGGATGTCGGTCTGCCCCGTGCCCAGTTCGTCGCGCGTGTAGACGACCCACTTTCCATCCGGGGACAGGCTGGGAAACATCTCCACGCCGCCTTCGGAGGTGAGCGACGTCACGGTGACGCTGACCGGTGCGTCACTCGTGGCGGGCGTGACGCTGGCAGGTTCACGCCTCGACCACGTGACACCGGCGCCTACGGCCGCCACCAGCGCCAAGCCTCCGGCAAGCGCCGCCCACTGGACGCGCCGCGGAGCAGGTGCGGCCGCGCGGACCGCGGCCGTCTGGGCCGCGCTCGCCGTCAACTCGCCAGACTCCAGTTCCTTCCGCAAGTCGTCCAGCTCGTTGCGCAGGTCTTTGCCCGTCTGCTGCCGGCGCTCGGGGTCTTTGCTGAGCGCGCGGCGGATCACGCGTCCAAGTTCCTTCGGAATCGCCGGATTCACCTCGGTCACCGACTTCGGCGTATCGCGCATGATCGCCGCCAGCGTGGACACACTGGTGTCGCCCTTGAACGGCCGCTCGCCGGTGGCCATCTCGTAGAGCATCACGCCGAGCGAGAAGATGTCGGACCGCGCGTCCACGGCCTTGCCTTCGGCCTGCTCCGGCGCCATGTAGGCAATCGTGCCCAGGATCTTGCCCTGGCCCGTGATCACCTGCGGCGCCTCGGTGGCCATCGTGTCGGTGACCACGCTCGCGTCGAGCAGCTTGGCCAGCCCGAAGTCGAGCACCTTCACCTGACGTGTGGGGGTCACCATCACGTTGGCGGGCTTCAGGTCGCGGTGCGTGATGCCGCGCGCATGGGCGGCGCTGACCGCATCGGCCAGCGGCGTGGCGATCGCCAGCAACTGGTCGAGCGGCAGGCCACCGGGCCGAATCAGCTCAGACAACGGCTGGCCGTCCACGAGTTCCATCGTCAGGAACAGCCGGCCGTCCACGTCGTCGACCGAGTGGATCGTCACGATGTTGGGGTGGTTCAGCGCGGCCACGGCGCGGGCCTCGCGCTCGAAGCGCTGGCGGCGTTCCGGGTCGGCGGCCGTGTCGGCCGGCAGCACCTTCAGCGCCACATCCCGCTGCAGCTTGGTGTCGCGGGCGCGGTACACCTCGCCCATGCCGCCCACCCCCAGCAACGCGACGATTTCGTAGTGCGCAAGGCGCGTGCCGGCAGCAAGGCTCAGGGGTCCGGGGGATGGCATTCGGGTGCGGAGATTCTACCGCGAGGTGCGCCCGTTGCGCGCTGCCGTCGGGCGAGCCAGAGAGTCCTCTCAGCCGCCACCACGTTCGCCGATCTCGCACACGGCCAGTAGCGCCCCTATTCCACGGCCTGGGCCCTTCAACCACCGTGGCACACGCGCAGCGCACCTCATCCGGTTGGTGCAACCGAGCTCACGCGTCGAGCGGGCGCAGTCGGAACGGCTTGCCACGCTGACCACGGAGCGCACGGAAGTGGCGCTCGTCGGTGCACAAAAGGTCCACCGTTCGGTAGCGGTCGGCGAGCACGACCACGGACGCGTCCGCGAGCCCGATTCGCAGATCGGCATAGCGCTCCATGATGCGCTTGGCATGGCCGAGGTCCTCGGGGGAAAAGGACTCGAGTTGGTAGGCTCCGCGCGTGACCTCGTCGACGAGGGCCATCTGCGCCTGGTGGCCAACGCGACGCCCAATCAAGTAGTCCAGTTCCGCCAGCACGAACGGAGACACCACGCGCGGAGGCGTCGATGCGACCAGCGCCGCGACCGCGCGGCCGTGCAGCGCCTCGTTGGCGTCGAGCGCGGCGTAGAGCCCGCCCGTGTCGAGCACGATCACCTGACGCCGAATCCTTCGAGTGCGCTGTCGACGTCCTCGGCAATCGACGGGCCGGTTGCACGGAACAACGGCAGCGCGGGCACCGGCGCCTCGGCTTCGCTGGTGAGCCGCGTCACCGCTTCACGCAGCAGCGCCGCTTCGCTGCACCGCCGCTGGCCGGCGACCCGTCGCAACGCCCGCTTGAGCTCAACCGGGAGGTAGACGGTCGTTTTCGTCATGCCCTACGTATACCATACGTCATGCCATCATCGGGCGGCACAGAGGCCAGCCTGGATCGCGCGGCACCCCCTAGGCGCCGCCCCCGAGGCATTCCCTCGGCGACGAGCACCTGTGGCGCCGACACTCCTCGCGTGTGGGGTCGCCGCCATGGGCGGCGTCACCGACTGCGACCTGCCGGTGCGCCGTGGTCCGGTTGCGGGTGAGTTCCATCTGCCGTAGCCTCTGTACAGCCTATGCCTCGGGAAGATCAATGCTTCAGGAACGTCACGTGCGCCTGTTCAGGAACGGCCGCAACCAGGCGCTTCGGATCCCGCGCGATCTCGAGTTACCAGGCCGCGCGGCGACTCTCCGGAAGGAAGGTTCGCGGCTGATCGTCGAGCCCATCGCCGAGCCCTCGCTACTGGCGGTGCTGGCGAAGCTGAAGCCGATCGACGAGGATTTCCTCCCAATCATTCGCACGGCTGCTGAACCGGTCGAGATCTGACCTGTCGGCGCTGTATCTGCTCGACACGAACACCCTCTCCAGCCTCATACGGCAGCTACAGGGACGCGTGGCCGAGCGTATCGCGCAGGTGGGCGAGGCGAACGTATAGACGAGCGTCGTGGTGGCCTGCGAACTGCGCTACGGCGCGGCAAAGCGAGGGAGCCGACGACTCACCAGACAGGTCGAAGCCGTGCTCAGCGCCCTGACCGTGCGCTCGCTGGAATCCGACGTGCAACGCATCTACGCAGCCATTCGCGTAGCGCTCGAGAAGAAAGGCACTCCGATCGGCGCCCACGACCTGCTGATCGCCGCGCACGCGCGAGCGATCGACGCGGTCTGGGTCACCGACAATCTCGCCGAGTTCAGGCGGGTCCCGGCGCTGCGGGTGGAGAACTGGGTGCGATAGTGTCGGTCAGCGCGATCGAGGCAGGCAGCGCCCGTACGCGCGGCGCGAGCATGGCCAGTCAGCCGCGCCGGTGGCGCTACGGCACGCTTCCCGGCAACTTGGCAAGCACGATGTCCGACTGCAGCTTGTAGATGTTGACGAAAATTTCGCGCGCGTCCGGTGACAGTCCCGGGCCGCTCATCACCTCACCGGGCGACGACGAGAACACGCGCGTGCTGGTCTTCGTTGCGGTGTCGAGGACAAACAACTCGCGCCCCGTCTGTCCACCGAATTCACCACTGCCGCCGGTGAAGAGGAGCCGCCGGCCATCCGGCAGCCACACCGGTCCGCTGCCAGACCGCGTGACCTTCTCATAGGTTCGGGACGCCAGGTCGTAGACCACGATGCCGCCTTCAGACCGGCTGTTGACATATCCGGCAACCCGTGAGCCGTCAGGGGACCATGAGATGGCAGTGAACGCCTCCGAAAAGGGCGGGAGTTCCTCCATCTTCTGTTGGGCCGGCGGCACCCGGGGATCGAACATCCGCGCCTTGGAATCCGGAAACGACGAGCTGGCGAGAGCACGGGTGCCATCGGGCGACCACACCGGCTGGGTGAGCATTCCGAGATAGTCGGTCACCTGCATCAGACCGCTGCCGTCGGCCGCGATCGTCCAGACCTGATACCTGCCGCTGCGGTCGGAATAGAACATCAGGCGCGTGCCGTCGGCCGACCACAGGGGCCGGCGATCGTGGGCGGCGTCGTTGGTCAGCTGGTGGAGCCCGGTGCCGTCCTTCTTCACGACCCACAGGTCCTCCTGGCCGTTCTCCAACTGTTTGTAGAACGCAATCCACTGCCCCTCGGGCGACACGGACGGAGAGCTCGAGTTCTCGGAGCTGTTCGTAACCCGTCGCCGCGCAGCCACGATTGCGCGCGCCGGGTCAAACGCCAGCGCCTCGATATTGCTTGCGACAGTGACTGACTGCATGGCGATCGACGTGCCGTCCGCCGAGACACTCAGTTGCCCGAGGCCCTGTCGCGGAATGGGCACCGCCACCGGCTCCCCGGTCGTCCGGCCGCTCGCCTCGTCGATTGTCACGCGCCACAAGCTGAACCCACCAGAGCGGTTGCTCGAGAAGTACAGAGAGCGTCCATCGGGCGACCACGCCGGACTCCAGTCGATGGCGCGGTCGCTCGTTACGCGTACCGGATCACCCCCGCCGGCCGCGATGGTCCAGAGGTCGCGCTGGGAGCTGTCGCTCGGCAAGCCCCAATATGCGATCCGATGTCCGTGCGGTGACCACGCGGGTTGCACCGCATCCGCGGTGGTGAGCTGGCGGCGTTCGCCGGTGGACGTGGACGCGATCCACAGCTGACTCCTCGCAGCCCGGGTGCCGGGATCCGCGACGACCGATTGACCGGCAAACACAATTGACGCGCCATCGGGCGACCACGACGGATTGAACCCGTCGGTCGTGAGCCTGCGTACCGACTCGCCCGTGCGGCCCATCACGAACAGCCCACCGCCGTCGCGGTCGGATCGAAACGCAATGCGTTCTCCGTCAGGCGAGAAAACGGGCTGCGAGTCGTCGGCCGGCGAATCCTTCGTCAAGTTGATCACGGTCTGCCCCCCCACCGCTCGCAGCAGGATGTCGGCACGGCCGGTGGCCAGTTCATCGCTTGAATACACGAACCACTTTCCATCGGGCGACAGGCTGGGAAAGAACTCCACTCCGGCCTCGGACGTGAGCGACATCACCGTGGCGATGACCGGCGCGCCGCTCGTTCCAAGCGCCGCGCTCGGCGAATCGCGCTGCGACCAGACGACGCCGGCGGCCGCCACCACCACAAGGCCTCCGGCCACCGCGGCCCACGGGATGCGGCGCGGAGGAGTTGTTGCCGCCGGCACCGCGGCCCTTGCTGGGGCCTGCGCCGCACTCGGGCTCAACTCGCCCGACTCCAGCTCTTTGCGAATCTCGTCCAGCTCGTTGCGCAGGTCTTTGCCCGTCTGCTGCCGGCGCTCGGGGTCCTTGCTGAGCGCGCGCCGAATCACGCGGCCAAGCTCCTTCGGAATCGCCGGATTCACGTCAGTCACCGACTTCGGCGTGTCGCGCATGATCGCCGCCAGCGTCGACACGCTGGTGTCGCCCTTGAACGGCCGCTCGCCGGTGGCCATCTCGTAGAGCATCACGCCCAGCGAGAAGATGTCAGACCGCGCGTCTACGGGCTTGCCTTCGGCCTGCTCCGGCGCCATGTAGGCAATGGTGCCCAGGATCGTGCCCTGGCTCGTAATCACCTGGAGTGCCTCGGTGGCCATGGTGTCGGTGACGACGCTCGGGTCGAGCAACTTGGCCAGCCCGAAGTCGAGCACCTTCACCTGCCGCGTAGCGGTCACCATCACGTTGGCGGGCTTCAGGTCGCGATGCGTGATCCCGCGCGCATGCGCCGCGCTCACCGCATCGGCCAGCGGCGTCGCAATCACCAGCAACTGGTCGAGCGGCAGGCCGCCGGGTCGAATCAGTTCAGAGAGCGGCTGGCCGTCCACCAGCTCCATCGTCAGAAAGAGCCGGCCGTCCACGTCGTCGACCGAATGGATCGTGACGATGTTGGGATGGTTGAGCGCGGCCACGGCGCGGGCCTCGCGCTCGAACCGCTGGCGGCGCTCCGGATCGGCGGCTGTGTCGGGCGGCAGCACCTTGAGGGCGACCTCGCGCTGCAGCTTGGTGTCGCGGGCGCGGTACACCTCGCCCATGCCGCCCGCTCCGAGTAGCGAGACGATCTCGTAGTGCGCGAGGCGCGCGCCCGCGACAAGGCTCATGGGTTCGGACCGTGACATTCTGGGTGGGCGAATTCTACTCCGCGTACACCGGTTGCGCCATGCCGTCGCGAGAGCCAAGGCGCAGGTTCTGCAGTCCGTGGCTCCTGCACACCACGCTTCAGGTGTGATTGCCGCTGGCACGGCGCTGGCAGGTGTCGGCGCTCGTGGCCGGGTGTAACATCCGAACGTGGATTGGGAGGACACGATGCCGACGACATCCCACCGCGACACGCGCCTTACCTACGAAGATTTCTGCCGCATTCCAGACGACGGGATGCGCCACGAGATCATCGATGGGGTGCACTACGTGACACCCTCACCCGTGCGGCGCCACCAGCAACTGATGGGACGTCTGCACGTGGCCATTGGCCACTTCCTCGAACTGCACCCCGAGTTCGGCGAGGTCTACCTCTCGCCCCTCGACACGGTGTTCTCGCCGTGGGACGTCGTGGAGCCCGACCTCGTATTCGTGGCAGCGGATCAGCTGGAGATCCTGACCGAGCCCAATATCCAGGGTGCTCCGGCGCTCGTCGTCGAGATCTTGTCGCCGAGCACCCGTCGACGTGATCTGGGGATCAAGCGGCTCCTATTCGACCGCGGAGGCGTGCGGGAATACTGGGTGGTGGATCCGAAGGTTCGCGAGGTGACCGTCTTCCGTCGAGCGCCTGGCGGTGGCCTCGTCGCAACAGAGCGCCTCAGCACCGCCGGTCACGCCGCGCTCACGACGCCGCTCCTGCCCGGATTCTCGCTCTCGCTGGCGACGCTCTTCGCCTAGCCAAGGCCCAGAATCGCCGGCACGTCGGCCACCGACGCACACAGGTGCGTGTGCGGGCCGGCCGCCAGTGTGGCTCGGTCGTGTGCGCCCGACCACACGCCGATGTTCCAGCGCACGCCGGCGTTCGCCCCGGCGCCCAGATCGAGCGCCGTATCGCCGACGTTCGCCACGGTCGCAACGTCGACCACGCCGGTGGCCTCCATCGCATGGAAGATGAGATACGGCGCTGGACGCCCAGCCGCCACGTCATCCCCGCACACCACCGTGTCCACAACGTCGCGCCAGCCGAGGAGTGCCAGCAGGTGCGCCGTCAGATCGCGGTCGAAGCCGGTGTTGAGTGCGACCTTCACGCCGGCGCCGCGGCATTGCGTCATCAGCGCAGCCGCGCCCGGCACCGGCGCGACACTCTCGACGGTGTAGACGCTGAGCAGCTCGGCACGAAAGCGACCGTAGGCGCGCTCCACGCGCGTGTCCACGTCGGCGTGCCCTGCCAGAAGCTGAGCGAGCGCGAGGCGCTTGGTGGCCCCGCGCACCGCGCGCAGTTGCTCGGCCGAAATCACGACGCCCTCGGCCGTCAGGGCCGCGGTGAACGCCCGGGGCACGGCATCGTCGGCCTGCACGGTGGTGCCAACCAGATCGAGCACCACGAGCGCTGGCACACTCATGGGGTGTCCGCCGTCCGGCAGTCAGGACAGGCTCCGGCGGCGAGGTCGGCGGAAGGCGTCGGGTAGTTGCACTGCGCACACACCCCGGACGGCACGGCGTCGACGCCGTAGCGATCGAGCAGCAAGTGCGAGAGACGCGCCACGACCACGCCGCACTCAGCGGCCGTCAGCGGCGCCTTCCCCACCGACCACGCGAAGCGATCGCCAAAGTATGGATAGAACGGCGACTCGCCCCACGCCCACGAGGGGTCGGTCGAGTGCGGGCTCCGCCCGATGACGTGCTGGTGCAGCACGCGGTGCCCCAGACCGGTCTTCGGCCCGGCCGGCGCCGCGGCCACGTTGAGCGCCCAGTTGCCCGCGTCCCAGTAGTTCACGCAGCCGTCGCCAGCTGCGGCAACGTGTCGAGCATCGCGCCAGCCACCGCCGCCACCAGGAAGTGCCACTGCGTGAGCTCCGCCGCGTCGAGCGCCGTGCGGTCCCACACGCGGCGCAGCGGGTGCACCACGAGCTGGCCGCCGTCGCGCCGGTCGATCATGAT
>JANMDX010000137.1:0-61756 GCA_031376505.1 Acidobacteriota bacterium | reverse complement strand
GTCGGGGGCACGACCAACGGCACGTTTTGCAAAGGATGGAGGAGTACTGCATGGTTCGCGTCTACGCACTTGGCCTCAGCATTTTCCTGGCCGCGTCAACGGCGTTTGCGCAGGTCTCCGCAACGACCGGCGCAATCAACGGCAAGGTGACGGACAACTCTGGCGGCGTGCTGCCAGGGGTGACTGTGACCGCGTCGAGCCCGAGTATGCAGGGCGTTCGTACCGACGTCACCAACGAGTCTGGAGAGTATCGCTTCCCGGCGGTCGCTCCGGGCACCTACAAGGTCGTGTACGAACTTCCCGGCTTTGGTACTGTCAATCGTGAGGGTGTGAACGTCGGCCTCGGGTTCACCGCGACGCTGAACATCGAGCTTGGCGTCGCGAGCCTCCAGGAAACGGTCACGGTGAGCGGCGAGTCACCCGTGGTCGATGTCACGTCGACGACGACCGCCTCGAATTTTGGCGAGGAGCGACTGGCCGCGCTGCCCAATGCCCGCGACTTCTGGGCAGTGCTGGCAGCGTCGCCCGCGATCGTGGTCACCCGTATCGACGTCGGCGGCAGCGCCGCCGGCACCCAGACGGGCTATGCGGCCTACGACACCAAGGAAGACCAGCATCGGCCCATGGTGGAAGGCATCGTCAACACTGAAGGCACCAACGGCGCCGGCTTCTACTACGACTACGGCGCGATCGACGAAGTCGCCGTCCAGACCAAGGGCCACACGGCCGAGATGCCCTGGCCGGGCGTGTGGTCCAACTTCATTGCCAAGTCTGGCGGCAACCAGTTCCACGGCAAGCTGTACGGTGACTATCAGAACAAAGGGGTGCAGCGGGAGAACATCCCGGCTGATTTCACCTTCCTGTGTCCAGGCGGCCGGTGCGGGAACCTCACGCCGACCGACCTGAACCGGATGGAGTCGTACCACGACGTCAACGGCGACATCGGCGGCTACGTTCCCGGACTGAAGGACAAGCTCTGGTGGTACGCCTCGGCTCGCGATCAGCTGATCAAGAGTCAGGTGCCGAACTTCCCAGTGAAGGCCTTCGAGACGGGGCTGCGTAACCTCACCGGCAAGATCACCTATGCCTTGTCACAAAACAACAAGCTGACCGCGTACGCGCAGGGCGGACAGAAGCACCAGCCCAACCGGCTCGACACGTTCCTGGTCGGTGCGTCCGTGGCCCGGCACAGCTCCGAAGAGTCGACGTGGGAGCAGCAGTACTGGGGCCACACCTACAAGGCGGGTTACGAGTCGGTGATCTCCGACCAGTCGTTCCTGGAAGTCAGGGCCGGTCAGTTCAAGTACGAGTGGCCCAACTTCCGTTACAGCGAAGCCCCGGCCTTCCAGGACATCGGCAACCAGATCGTCAGCGGCGGCAACCGCGATGGGTGGTTCAACATCCCGGCCCGCAACCAGGTGGCCGGCTCGATCACCTACTTCAAAGACGGCTGGGCCGGATCGCACAACTTCAAGGCCGGTGGCGAGTGGTTCCGCGAGACCTTCACCTATCTTCGCGGTAAGGGCGTGGACGGCGTGGTTCCCAAGGACGTCCTCCATGTGCTGAACAATGGCGTGCCGGCGGAGGTCTACCTGTTCCAGACGGTCTCGAACTCGGAACAGGGGATGCGAACAGCGGGCATGTATCTGCAAGACACCTGGCGGATGACCTCGCGCGTCACGGTCAACCTCGGCATTCGTTTTGACCAATACAAGAGCTTCCTGCCAGAGCAGGTCGGACCGTCTGGGGGTCGCTTCGCGCCAGTGACGCCGACCAACTATGCCGCAGTGGACAATGTCAAGACGTTCAACCACCCTGTGCCGCGCATCGGCGTCATCTTCGACCTGACCGGCGAAGGCCGCACCGTCATCAAGGCCAACGTCGCAAAGTATTTCTGGAACCCGGGCACGACCATCTCGAACAACGTGAACCCGAACAGCCAGGACTACTACCGGCGCTATGCCTGGTCAGATCCGAATCGCAACGGCGTCTTCGATGCGGGCGAAGAGGGCACTCTCATCGCGTCGCTGGGTGGCACGGGCAGTGCCACACTCGATCCGAACCTGAAGAACACCTACACCAACGAGCTGTCGGCCTGGGTCGAGCACGAACTGATTCCAGGGCTTGGGGTGCAGGCGGGCTACGTCTATCGCAAGATCGACGACTTCCAGGTGCGCATCAACGTCAACCGGCCATACAGCGCGTACAATGTGCCCGTGACGCTACGGGATCCCGGTCCCGACGGCTCGTTTGTCACGTCAGCGGACGACGGTCCGAACTTCCAGGCCTTCAACCTGAATCCAGCCAACCTGGCCCTGCCGGTGGTCAACCAGCTGACGAACCTCGATGGCAATGGTGAATACCAGACCATCGAGTTCAGCGCCAACAAGCGCCAGACCGGCCGGTGGTCGCTGGCCGCGGGCTTCTCAAAGCGCTGGAACAAGGACCAGTCGACGGGCTACTTCTCCCAGGCCCTGCGGGCCGTGACCACGCCGTCTACGCCGAACGACATCATCAACACCGATGGCGGTCGGTACGTGTTCAGCATGTGGACCGCCAAGATCAACGGCAGCTACGAGGCCCCGTGGCACATCCGCCTCACACCGGCCTTGCGTTTCCAGTCGGGACAGCCGTACGGCCGGACGGTTCTGGCGTCGGCGGCCTACGGGGTCGGCGGCACAGGCGGCATCAACTACGGCACGCAGCGCATCCTGAGAGAGGAACTGGGGACGCGCACGCAGGACAACATCGCGATCTTCGACATCCGCGCCGAGAAGTACTTCAACCTCGGCAAGGGGCGGAGGATCGGCGCGTTCTTCGATGTCTACAACCTGACCAATTCGAAGGCGCAGCAGAACATCACGTGGAACAGCGGTTCTGCGTTCGAGCTACCCAGCTTGATCGTGCCGCCGACCATCGCGCGGTTCGGCATGAAATTCGACTGGTAGGGGCGGCGGCCTGACCGACACGCCGCCGCCAGCGGCTAGGTTCTAGCGGCTAGTTCAGGCGGAGCGGCTAGCGGCTAGTCCAGACAGCGTCACGAATGAGGGCCCGGTGGGAACTTCCCCACCGGGCCTTTTGTCGTTTCTTGCCTGGTTGTTGCTCGCGTCTCTTTCCCAATGGGCCGACGGCGGAACTGTCACCGTGGCAGTGTGATCCCCTAGTCGCTAGCCGCTAGACCCTAGCCGCTGCGGCGCCGAAGGCGCCGCCTTACCACCCCATCACGTAACTGTCCCCCGTGGGACTCACGCCGCCCATCAGCACGCCGGTCTTCGGGTGAATGGCGATGGCCTTCACCGAGCCCACGCCGCGCACGTCGCGCAGGTCCAGCTTGTGACCGAGGGCCGCAAGGCCCGTCTTCACGTAGTCCGGCAGCATCATCGGCGTGAGCAGCATGCCGGCCACCGCGTGGGGATAGTACGAATCGCGAAAGCTGTTGCTGATGACGGTCGGCTGCTCGAGCGCCTGCTGCACGGTCATGCCGAACTCGATGAAGTTCAGGAAGAACTGCAGTTGCGTCTGGGGCTGCGTGTCGGCGCCTGGGGTGCCGAAGCTCACCACCGGCAGCCCATCCTTGAGCGCCAAGGCCGGGTTGATCGTCTGGCGCACTTTTTTCATGGGCTGCAGTGAGTTCACGTCGTTCGGGTCCAGGTAGAAATACTTCATCCGGTCGTTCATCATCACGCCGGTGCCCTCTGGCACCAGTCCACTGCCGAAACCGCTCAGCAGGCTCGACGTCATCGATACCATGTTGTGGTCCTTGTCGACCACGGTCAGATACGTCGTCAAGTTGAGTTCCTTGTCTGGATCGTAGGGATTCACCCGCCCAGGCACGGTCTGCGGCGCGGCGTAGGCCACCTGGCGTCCCGCCGACGACGCCATGCCAGCGCGTGGATCGCCAAACGGCGCTTCACCGACGATGGCGTGATTCGGGTCGATGAGCGCGCGACGCTTGGCGGCGTACTCCTTCGAGAGCATTTCACGCATGGGGATATTGGGCGTGAACGCCGGGTCCGCGACGTACTGATTGCGATCGGCGAAGGCGAGCTTGATCGACTCCGTCACCACATGCAGATAGGCCGCGCTGTTGTGCCCCATGTAACGCAGGTTGAAGCCCTCGAGCAGATTCAACGCATAGAGCATCGTGAAGCCCTGCGAGTTGGGCGGACACTCGTAGACGTCGTACCCGCGATAGCTCACTGAGATGGGCGCCGCCTCGAACGCCTGCATGGCGGCCATGTCCTCTTCCGTGATGATGCCGCCGTGCGCCTTCATGCCGGCGACGAGCGCCTTGGCCACCGGTCCCGTGTAGAAGCCGGCAGAACCCTGGGTGGCGATGGCGCGAAGCGTCTTGGCCAGATCCGGGTTCTTGACCACATCGCCCATCACCAGCGGCTTGCCGTCGCGAAACCAGATCTTCGTCGAGCCAGGGTGTTTCCCGAGTTTTGCCGTTGCGCCCCGCAATCCAACCGCCAGCCCCTCGGTGATGGGATAGCCGGCTTCGGCCACCTCGATGGCGGGTGCCAGGACGTCGGCCAGACTCTTCGTGCCGTACTTCTGCAGCGCCAGCGCGGCGCCGCTCACCGCCCCTGGCACGGCAATCGCCAGTCCACTGTCCTCGGGCATGCCGCCATGGCGGTTGTAGTAGTCAATGGTGGCGGCCCGGGGGGCGAAGCCCGTGCCGTTGATAAATTTCACTTCCTTCGTCTTGGCCACGTAGATCAGCGCGAACATGTCGGACCCAAGGCCGGTCATGCCCGGCTCGACCTGTCCCTGAATGGCCCACGCCGCGATCGCGGCGTCCACGGCATTGCCGCCGGACTTCAACACCCGCATGCCGACCTCGGCAGCCAGCGGATGTCCCGCTGCCACCATCCCCTGCGTACCCATCACGGTGGGCCGCCAGCTGACCGTCTGCGCGTGCGGAGCCTGCGTGATCACGCTCGCCAGAGCGAACGCCCAGAGCCACCGTTGTGTCATACCACCCCCTCGTCGAGAACGGGGCCAGGACGTCCGGGCCCCGACAGTGACGTGAGCATGGAGAAACCTGCCACCAGTGTCAAATCGGCAACTCCCCAACATGTCTTGGTGACAGGCCCCGTTACACTTCCCCAACATGTCTTGGTGACAGGCCCCGTTACAATTGAGGGGAATGACTGACGACGAACGGGCAGAGGTGACGCGCCTCATCGAGGCGCACGAGCAGACGCTGCAGGTCTGCCGCGCCTGCGCCGAAACAACGCGCGACCTGGCGTGGGAGGTGAAGCGTGGCGCAATGCCGCCGGCCGACGCCTTGGCGCAGACGATTGCGGAGGCCGAGCGGGTGCTCGGCGAACTGGGCCAGGTCGAGATTGCGATTGCGCGGATGAAAGCCGCGCTCTGGTAGGCGCCGGCTAGGGAAGTCGAGGCGCGCCTTCAGGGGCCGGCACCTCGCGGGCGTTGAGCGTGAACGCGACCAGCGTGTAGTAGCCCACGACGCCGATGAGGTCCACGACCCCGGCCTCGCCCAGCACCTCGATGGCTCGCTCGTAGGCGGCGTCCGGGACGCGTCCGGTGGCCGCGAGCACCCTGGCGAAATCGTAGACCGTCTCCTCCCTGCCCTCCAGTATTGGCACAGCACCCTCCGCGATGGCGTCAATCACCGCGTCGGACAACCCGGCTGACGCCGCATCGCCCGCATGCACGGCCCATTCATACGCGCACGACCAGTGTCGCGCCACGACCAGGATCGCCAGTTCCGACAGCCGCGCCGGCAACGACGTCTCGTAGCGGACGAACTCGCCCAGATGGGCCGCACGCCGGGCCAGTTCGGGGCTGGGCAGCCATGCCACCACGTTGGCGGGCACGGTGCCACGGCGGCCCGCGCGCACCTCGTCGACGACCCGGCGCTGGGCGTCGCTGAGACGGGCAGAATCGAGCGGGAACGAGCGCGCCATCACACCTCGAGACGAGTGGCCGCTAGGTACGCAGATAATCGGGCCGCCACTGCTTGATGGCCTGCTTGATGGCACGGGGCGTCATCTGCTCCCCCACCGCCCGCGTCAGCAGCTCTCCCAGTTCCGCGTCCGATGCGAACCGCAGCGCCACGATCTGCTTGGGCGACAACTGCACGAGTTGTTCATCCTGTCCCGCTGGCAGCACCCGGGCACACCGCACCTGCATCTCCAGCTGGATGATGCGGTCCTGCAGCGCCACGGTGTACCAACGTCCCATGCCCACGATCGGGAATACCGCGAGCGCCAGCACGACCACCCCGGCGTCGTGCGTGTTCCAGTCGAACCATGCGGCGCCCACCAGCAGCACCAACGCCGCGAGCCAGAGCACGGTCGCGAGATAGGTCGGTACCGGGTGGTGCGCGTGATTGGCCGCAGACTGATTCGTCACTTGAGGGTCCCTTCGAGTTCTTCGTAAATCTTGCGGATGGCGATGATGCCTTGCTGGTCGGCGAGCATCCACTGCCCGTACTCACCCCACTTGGCTTGCTTCAGGGCGGCGTCGGCCGGGAGCCCAAGGCGATGCAGTCGCCGGGTTTCGTCGATCACGGATTGCAGCGCCGCCCGAAACGCCGACAGTTCCTCGCGTGAGGCCGCTGGCGCTTCAACGAAGCCGTGGCCCGGCACGTAGCGGTCGACGTCCATGGCCAACGCACGATCGACGGTCTTCACCCACTCGGTCGGATACGCCGACCGCATCGCCGGAAAC
The DNA here is from genome assembly GCA_031376505.1 of Acidobacteriota bacterium. GTDB lineage: Bacteria > Acidobacteriota > Vicinamibacteria > Vicinamibacterales > UBA2999 > CADEFD01. The sequence goes on along the minus strand of JANMDX010000137.1, from coordinate 55,054 downwards.
ACGCGGTTCAGGAAGGCTTCGCTCATGAAGAGGACACGCGCCTTGGGCACGTAGACGTGCAGATCTCCGCCCGTGTGGGCACGGCCGAGGAACAGCACGTGCACCTCGATGCCGCCCACGTCGATCACCTGACGGTCGCCGCTCATGGCCGCCGCCGGCACGATCACGGGCGGCCGCGGCGTGGGCGGGGTGCCGCCCTTGGTCATGGCCTCGGCGGCGGCCCTCAGGTTCTGCCCCATCACCGTGGCCGCGTCACGCTCGAGTTGCGCGCGCGAGGTCGGGTGCACGATGTAGATCACGTCCTTGGGCAGCACGGTGTTGCCGGCCGTGTGATCGCCGTGGTCCGAGCCCACCACATACCACCTGAGCGGCTTCGGGGTCAGGGTCTTGATGCGGTCCAGCAGCGTCTGCGTCGCCGCCGGGCTGCCCTGTCCATCGGCCAGCAGCACGCCGTCGTTGCCCACCACGATCAGGCTCACCGTGGTGAAGCCGGGCTCACGGATTTCTTCGTAGGCGTAGACGTTGTCGGACAGCGGCACCAGCCGTGGGAAGTCCGACCGTTTGAAGCCGCGCTTGTCGGGGAACGCCGTTCGCGGCTGCGCACGCAGTGACACCGCCGCAAGCGTCAGCACCGCCAAGGCGGCCAAGCAGGATCGTCTGAGGATCATGAGGCGATCTTATCGTGCCCAGCGGTCCAAACGGACACGGAGCCCCGTACGGCCCCGTGTCGCAGGTCCGCGCCAGGGCGGCCGGCCCTGACGCACGTCACTCGCGGCCGTCGAGCAGGTTACCGAGACCACCCAGTAAGGAGCCCTCTTCTGTGCGCCGGCCCGTCCGCGGCGCCGCCTTGTAGATGCGGTCGGCCAGGCGGCTGAGCGGCAGGGACTGCAGCCATACTTTGCCAGGCCCGCGCAGCGTTGCGAAGAAAAGGCCCTCGCCGCCAAAGAGCGCCGTCTTCACCTTGCCCACGAACTGAATGTCGTACGACACGCTCGGTTGCAGCGCCACCAGGCAGCCGGTGTCGACGCGCAGCGTCTCGCCCGGCGCCAGGTCGAGCGCATGCACGGTGCCGCCGGCATGCACGAAGCACAGGCCGTCGCCCTCGAGCTTCTGCATGATGAAGCCCTCGCCGCCAAACAGCCCCGCGCCGATCTTCTTCTGGAAGGCGATGCCGACCGACACGCCACGCGCGGCGCAGAGAAACGAGTCCTTCTGGCACACGAGATGTCCGCCAATGGCGTGCAGGTCCATCGGCAGGATCTTGCCGGCGTAGGGCGCCGCAAACGCCACGCGATGCTTGCCCTGTCCGGTGTTGGTGAACACGGTCATGAACAGGCTTTCGCCCGTGAGCAGGCGCTTACCGGCGCCGAGCAGGGCGTCCAGCACGCCGGCGCTCTGGGCGCGGCTGCCATCGCCGAAGATCGTCTCGAGGTTGATGCCATCGGTCATGTACATCATGGATCCGGCCTCGGCCACCGCCGCCTCGCCCGGGTCGAGCTCAACCTCCACAAACTGCATCTCGTTGCCGTGAATCGTGAAGTCGATGTCGTGCGCACGCCGGCCGGAGGCCGACGGGGGTGGCGGCACCAGCACGCCGGCCGCAGGAGCCGAGACGAAAGCCGCAAACACCGGCACGTCCTTGAGCGGCTGCCAGCTGGCCATGCCCGAGGTGAACACGAGCGTGTCCTTGTCGATGCTGCCGTTCCGCATGTTGGCGAGAATCTCGTCCTGGCTGACGGGGCCGACCTGGTGTCCGCCAATCGCCATATACCACTGCTGTGCGCCCTGCATCGCTGCTCCTCTGCTTGCGCGGACGATCTGCGCAAACGCGCGCCGCGCCGCGCGTCCGCCGTCAGGTGATGAACAGGTACCGTCGAATCAGGGCGCCGCCGGCAACGGTCCGGGCACGCCCTCGATCGCCGCGCCGGTCTGCTGTTCGATCGCGGCCGCGGTCGCCACGTCGAGGCCCAACGCATGGGCCAGTTGGGCCAGATAGATCCGTTCGGCGCCCGACACACCCTCGTCGGCACGGACGATCGTGAACGCCAGCACGTACAGGTCGCGGCGCTCCGCCTCGGCGGTCACGCCCGCGACAATCTCGGCAAGCGGGCGCGGGGTCCTGAGTTCCTCGTCGACGAGGGACTCGACGCCGGCCGCACGCGCCTGCCGAAGAATGAGCGCGCGCTCATCGTCGGCGACGTGGCCGTCGGCGCCGGCCGCCGACACCGCCAGGCGCACCAGACGCGCGACCTCCGGCGGCACGACCAGCGCGGGCGCCGCGGCGTCGCTCTGCCCTGCCGGCACCGCGGCACCGGCCGCAGGCACGATCCAACCGGGAGCGCCAGACGGGAGCGGCGGCGCGGGGCCGCCGGCAGCAGCGGTCGTGGACCCGCGCAGGCTGTCGTAGAGCCCCCACGCCATCCCCACGGCGGCCATCACCGTGCTCGCGGTCAGGAAGCCGCCCTGACCGCCCAGGAACCGGGTGGCACGCCGCGAGCGCTTCCGTCCGGAACGGCCGAGCGCGCCGCGCAAGAACACTTCGAGTAGTTGATCGCCGTTCAGGGCCGTACTCCTTGTCGATACAGAATACCGTGCGCGGCCCCGAAAGGTTCCGTGACTGTCAGATCTGGTTCGACGCAGGCCGCACGGCGGTCGCCTTCGGCAGCGCAGGCGTCCAGTCTTCGCCGGGGTTGATGAAGCGGTTCGTCTCGATCTTGTACTGCTTGTCGTACAGCTGCCGATAGCGGCCGTCACGCGCCAGCAACTCGTCGTGCGTGCCCCGTTCGACGATCTCGCCGCCCTCGAGCACGAGGATCTGATCGGCACTGCGGATGGTCGAGAGCCGGTGCGCGATCACGAACGTGGTGCGTCCGTGCCGGAGCCGCTTGAGCGCCTCCTGGATCATCTCCTCGCTCTCACTGTCGAGCGACGAAGTCGCTTCATCAAGAATCAGGATGCGCGGCTCGGCCAGCAGCGCCCGGGCAATCGACACGCGCTGACGCTGACCGCCAGAGAGCTTGATCCCGCGTTCGCCCACCACCGTGTCATAGCCTTCCGCAAAACGCAGGATGAACTCCTCGCAGTGCGCCAACTGGCACGCGGCCTCGACTTCCGCCCGCGACGCGTGCGGATTGGCGTAACTGATGTTCTCGGTGATCGTGCCGTCGAACAGGAAGTTCTCCTGCAGCACCGACGCGACCTGCTTGCGGTAGTCGTGCAGTTTCACGGTGGTGAGGTCGTGGTCATCCACCAGCACCCGGCCCGAGAGCGGCCGATTGAAGGCCATCACCAGGCTGATGAGCGTGCTCTTGCCCGATCCGCTCGACCCCACGAGCGCGGTCGTGGATCCGGCCGGGGCCGTAAACGTCACGTGCTTCAGCACCGGTTGACCGGGGTCGTACTCGAACGACACGTCGTCAAACGCCACGTCGCCGCGAATGCCAGGCATCGTCGCATTGCCCGCGTCGAGCTCGTCCTCGGTCGCCATGTCGAGGATCTCGCGGATGCGGTCGAGCCCGGCGAACGCTTCGGTAATCTGCGTGCCGATCGAGGCAATCGACACGAGCGGCGCCGCCACCAGGCCAATGAAGAAGATGTACATCACGAAGTCGCCGAGCGTCATGCGGCCGGCGAGGATGTCGTTGCCGCCCAGCCACACCATCAGCACGCCGACCACGCCAATGATCACGGTCGACCCGGCGGTGGTCGCCGACACGCCCGTCATCGACTGGGCGATGTTGCGGAAGAGCCGGTGCGCGCCCTTCGTGAACACGATCTCTTCGCGCTTCTCGGCGGTGTAGCTCTTCACCACGCGAATGCCGCCGAGCGCTTCGGTGAGCCGCCCGGTCACCTCGGCGTTGATCTTGCCGCGTTCGCGGAAGAGCGGCCGCAACGTCTTGAAGGCGTAGGCCATGCCGCCGCCGAACAGGCCGAGCACGACCACTGTCACGATCGTGAGCCGCCAGTTCAGATACAACAGCACGCCAAGCCCGATGGTCGCGGTAACGAGACCGCCCACGAGCTGGACGAGGCCCGTGCCCACCAAGTTCCGCAGGCCTTCGGCGTCGGACATGATCCGCGCCACGAGCACACCGGTTTGCGTGGAGTCGAAATAGCGGACCGGCAGGTGCATGATCTTGGCCTGCACCCGCATGCGCATATCGGTGATAGCGCGCTGTGCGGCCACGCCGAGGGTCTGCGACAGACCGAACGAGGAGGCCGCCTGCACCACCGTGGCGGCGCCGCCCGCCAAGGCAATCGGCAACAGCATGTCGTGCCGGCCCTTGCCGATCACGTCGTCGATCACATACTTCGCCGAGGCCGGCAACACCAGGCCGGCGAGCCGGCTGATCATCATGAGGCTGAGGCCCACGCCCAGGCGGGCTTTGTGCACATGGAACAGGGCCCGCGCCTCGCGCCAGGCAGCTCCGGCCGAGACCTTCTTCTTCGCAGCGGAGAGGGCGCCTCCGGTGCCAGAGGGACTACCGGAGCGCTCCGCCTTGCGCGCACTCGGGGTTGGGGGACGCAGGAGAGCCATCCCTCAAGTATGGCCCAACTGCGTGGCCGCGAGCCTGGCCGTACCGGCAGGCCACTAGTTGAGCGCGTTGGGCACGGCCAGCGTGAAGGGCGCGATCTCGGCCTCGAACGTCGTGCCGTCGGGTGCCGTCATCGTATAGCTGCCCTGCATCGTGCCCACGGCCGTCGTGAGCGGACAGTAGCTCGTGTACTCGAACGCGGCGCCCGGGGCGATCACGGGCGTCTCGCCTACGACGCCGTCGCCTCGTACTTCGTGGACGCCCCCATCGGCATCGGTGATGACCCAGTGGCGGCGCAGGAGCTGTGCCGGCTCGGCGCCTTCGTTGGACACGCGCACGTGGTACGAGAAGAAGTAGTGCTGTTCGTGGGGCGCACTGCGCTCGGGTACGTAGACGCTGCGCACCTGCACGCGAATGCTTCTGGTCACGGTGTCACTCACGGTGCTGCGCCATCGTACGTTGAACGCACGCGTCTAGTCCAGATGCCCGCGCTCGGCATCACCCATGGCGACCCGGCCGTACGGGAAGTACTCCCGCCAGCGGTCGCTGACGAGCGCCGAGGTCTGCGGATCACACGACACCTCGGCCGGATACCACGGCTTGATGCGGGCATCGATGGCGACCGGCGGCGTGAACACGACGTGATTGCGTTCGAGGGTGACGCGTCCGGCGTGGATGTCAGCGGCCGGCTCAAAGCGCGTGAACGTGGTCCACAAGAAATTGACGGCGCTCCGGGTCGCCCGCTCGGGTTCGTCGGAAATGACCAGCAGCGGCCAGCCCGCAAACGCTGGATGCGCCGCCAGCCGCGCCGCGGCCTCGCGATCCTCGGCAAACGGACGCGCACCCACCACCAGACAGCCGCCGCAAAACACGCGCACGTCAGTGACGTCGGACGGTGGCGGCACCGCCGGACGAAACTCGCGCGGCAGGTCACGCACCGGATCGCCCAGGCCCATCCAGACGCCCTTCGAGCCCTTGTTCACGGCTGGACCCGCGTAGTCGAGCGTGTCCATCGACAGGTGCCCGAACACGTAGAGATCGGTGCGCGGGTCGGTGCGCGCCAGCACGTGTTCGAGCGTGGCGCGGAAGTCCCTCACGTCGACGTGCGAGTCAGTCAGCAGCAGGAACTTCTGCAGCGACAGCTGGCCCTCCCCCAGGATGCGGAAGGCGCTGGCCATCGCTTCCCGCGGATAGCGCTGCTTCACCACCGCCGCCGCCAGCGAGTGATAGCCCGTCTCGCCGTACGACCACAGCTGCTCCACGGCCGGCATCACCAGCGGGAAGAGCGGCGAGAGCAGTTCCTGCAGCAGGTCGCCGATGAAGAAGTCTTCCTGCCGCGGCTTCCCCACCACGGTGGCCGGATAGATCGCATCGCGACGGTGCGCGACGGTGTGCACGCGGAACACCGGATAGTCGTGACGCAGCGAGTAGTAGCCGTAGTGATCACCGAACGGGCCTTCGGGGTGACGCGCGTGCGGCCGCACCTCGCCCATGAGCGCGAACTCGGCGTTGGCCACGAGCGGATGCGGATGGCTGAACGCGGCTGGCACGCGCGCCAGCCGCTCGCCGGCGATGAGCGACGCGAGCATCAGCTCGGGCACGTTCTCGGGTAAGGGCGCAATGGCCGACAGGATGAGCGCGGGCGGTCCGCCGAGGAACACCGTGACCGGCAGCGGCTGGTTCGCCTGCTCCGCCAGCGCGTAGTGAAACCCGCCGCCCTTGCCGATCTGCCAGTGCATGCCCGTGGACGTGGCGTCGTGCACGTGCAACCGGTACATCGCCAGGTTATGCCCGTGCCCGCCGGGCGGCTCGGTGTAGACGAGCGGCAGGGTCACAAACGGCCCGCCGTCCTCGGGCCAGCACGTCAGGGCCGGGAGCAGATCGAGTCGAGGGGCGCGGGTGACCACCTCCGTGACGGGCCCCATCCCCTGTCGCTTCAGTCCGACCCTGAGCAGGCTGCCGGCGACGTCGCGCGCGCCCCAGACCTTACTCGCATCGGGCGGCATGATCGTCTGGGCCAACTCAACCAGCCGGCGCACCAGCCGCAGGGGATGCTCGCCGAAGGCCAAGGCGGCCCGCTTCTCGGTGCCGAACAAGTTCGTCACGAGCGGGAACGCCCGTCCGCGCACGTTGGTGAAGAGAAGCGCCGGCCCACCGGCCGCAATCACGCGACGGTGGATCTCGGCCACCTCGAGATGCGCGTCAACCGGCGCCGTGATGGTCACGAGGTCGGAATCAGCCCGCAGCCGGTCCATGAACGTGCGAAGGTCTGGGAACATACAGCTATGGACGCGGGGCGACGACGCCCGGATCGTACACGATGGCGCCGCCAATCACCGTGAGCACGCTCGTGACGGCGGGCACGCGATCGGCCGGCACGGTGAAGAGGTCGTCGGAGAGCACGACGAAGTCGGCCAGCGCGCCGGCGCCGATCCAGCCCTTGTCGCGTTCGGCGAACTCCGCAAATGCCGAGCCGCGGGTGTAGGCTGTCACGGCTTGTTCGCGCGTCAGCGCCTCGGCGGGATGCGACGGGTGCGACGTGGCCCAGGCCATGTTCAGAAACGGATTGAGGGGCCCATCGGACCCAAGCGCCAGGGAAATGCCGGCGGTGAGGAGCGACGCCAGCGGTTGAAACTGCGCCACACGAGCGCCCAGGCGGTCGGCGTATACGGTCGGAAACAGAAAGTGGGACGGGTTCTGCACGACGACGACTCCCAGAGCCCGCGCACGCACCGCCAGCGCCGGCGTGAGCAGGTCGCCGTGTTCGAGCCGCGGACGCTTGCGCTGCCACACGCCCGGCGTACCGACGCGCTCGAGCGTCGACAGATACGCGTCAATGGCTGCGTCGCCCACGGCGTGCACGGCGAGCTGCTGCTCGGTGCCGTACCCCTCGCGGGCGATGCCGTCGAGCAACGCCGTGTCGACATTCAGACGCCCCCGCTCGCCCGGCGCATCGTCATAGGGCGCCTGGAGCGCCGCCAGACGCTCGATGGGCGTGCCATCGAGGATCCACTTGACCCCGCGGACATCGAGGCGTGGGCTGGGCTGCGGCGGCAGATGCGGCCGGTTGTCGGTCGGCTCGGCGCCTGCGTCAGATTCCGGGAACCTGAAGACCCGCCAGCGCAGGGGCGTATCGGCGTCAAGCAGCGCTCGCACGACCGCGGCCGACGGCAGGCCGTCGGACATGAGCTGCACCGACGTCACGCCGTTCCGGACGGCCTCGTTGGCAAATGCGCGATACCGGCGCACGGCCACGTCTGGCGGCGTGCGCTCGGCCAGCCGACGGCCGGCAATGTAGCCGGCGTATTCCTCGAGACGCCCGTCGAGGCGACCGGCCGCGTCGCGGCCGTACCGCCCGCCGCGCGGGTCCAGCACGGCGTTGTCGAGGCCGATCAGCGCGAGCGCGGCCGAGTTGAGCACGTCGCCGTGGCCCGTCCACATGCTCAGCCACACCGGCCGCCCGGCAGCACGCGCGTCGAGCCATGTCCGCGTGAGCCGGACATCCTGCCATGCGGTGCTGCCAATGGTGCCGCGTACCAAGCCGCCTGACGGCGTCTGCGCGACGGCCGCGACGATCGCGGCCGCCACCTCGTCGAGAACCGGATCGTCGCCGAGCGTGAGGCGGCTGTATTCGGGCCCGATGCCCACGTGCACGTGCGCGTCGTTGAAGCCCGGCACCACCACGCGGCCACCGACGTCGAGTACCCGCGTGGCCGGTCCGGTCAGCGCCGCGATGGCGTCGCGCGAGCCGACGGCGGTGATCCGTTCCCGGGTCACGGCAAACGCCTCGGCCCACGGCGCCGCGGCATCGGCCGTGAATACCCGCGCGTTGGTGACCACCACATCGGGCGCCACCGGCCCGGCACACGCAGCGGACAGCGTGACGAGCACGAGAAGGCACCAGAGCCGTCGACTCCCCCAACCGGACAGGGGGGCGACGCACAGCGATGGAACGCGAGATGCCGGCACGCCCTAGTCCCTAGTCCCTAGTCCCTAGTCCCTAGTCCCTAGTCCCCAGCCCCTAGCCCCTAGCCCGTGGGCCCCTGCCAGGTTTCGTCGGCACTGCCTCCGTAGATGCTCGGCACCTTGCCGCCCATCGGCCGCAGATATCCCGCGAGCTGGCCCCGATGGTGCACCCCGTGGACGAGACAGAAATTCAGGTACACGATGCCCAGGTTCTTCATCCCGTAGAAGTCGATGACGTCGGTGAACTTGTGATCCGGCAGCGCCAGGACCTGTTCGAGCTTCGCCGGAAACGTGTGCTTGTACCACTCGGCCAGCGCGGCCGGCGTCGGGGCCGCCGCCTTCAACTTGGCCTCGCCCTCCGGATCGCTCGTGAACGAGCCGGCCAGAATCGAATCGAGGAACCAGATGTCGGCGCCGGCCAGGTGCACGGCAAGGTCCCAGGCCGACCGGCTCTTCGGGTCGGGCTTCCATTCCTTGTTGGCATCCGGGATGGCGGCGAGCACCTTCGCAGTCGTCATCCACTCATGCTGGAGCTGCGTTCCGATCACGTTGGCTGCGGCGCGGGCTTCCTGTGGCGTCATGATGGCCTCCTAACGGGTGAGCTTGCGATACTTGAGTCGATGCGGCTGATCGGCGGCCGCGCCCAGGCGGCGCTTCCGGTCGGCCTCGTAGTCCTGGTAGTTCCCCTCGAACCACGTGGCTTGCGAGTCGCCTTCGAAGGCCAGGATGTGGGTAGCGATGCGGTCGAGGAACCACCGGTCGTGGCTGATCACCACGGCACAGCCGGGGAACTCGAGCAGCGCGTCTTCGAGCGCGCGCAGCGTGTCGACGTCGAGGTCGTTGGTCGGCTCGTCGAGCAGCAGCAGGTTGCAGCCCTTGCGGAGCAGCCGCGCCAGATGCACGCGATTCCGTTCGCCGCCCGACAACTGACCGACCTTCCGCTGCTGCGTGCCGCCCTTGAAGTTGAACCACGACACATAGGCGCGGGACGCCACCTTGCGCTTGCCCAGTTCGAGCTCGTCTTCCCCGCCCGTGATCACCTCGAACACGGTTTTGTTGGGATCGAGGTCGTCACGGCTCTGATCGACGTAGCCGACCTGCACCGTCTCGCCGAGGCGCATCGTTCCGGAGTCGGGCTGCTCTTGCCCGGTGATCATGCGGAAGGTGGTGGTCTTGCCGGCGCCGTTGGGCCCAATCACGCCCACGATGCCGCCACGCGGCAGCGTGAAGGTGAGATTGTCGAACAGCATGTTGTCGCCGTACGACTTCTTGATGCCGCGCGCCTCGACCACGATGTCGCCCAGCCGCGGCCCCGGCGGAATGTAGATCTCGACCTTGTCGAGTTTCTCGTTGGTGTCTTCGCCCAGCAGCTGCTCGTAGGCGTTGAGACGTGCCTTGCCCTTGGCCTGACGGGCACGCGGCGACATGCGGATCCAGTCGAGCTCGCGCTGCAGCGTGCGCTGGCGCTTGCTTTCGGTCTTCTCTTCCTGCTGCAGCCGGCCCTGCTTCTGCTCGAGCCAGCCGGGGTAGTTGCCCTGATACGGGATGCCGCTGCCGCGATCGAGTTCCAGAATCCAACCGGCGACGTTGTCAAGGAAGTAGCGGTCGTGGGTGACGGCGACCACGGTACCTGGGTAGTCCTTCAAGAATCGCTCGAGCCACGCCACCGACTCCGCATCCAGGTGGTTGGTGGGTTCGTCGAGCAGCAGCAGGTCGGGCGACTGCAGCAGCAGGCGGCACAGGGCCACGCGGCGGCGCTCGCCGCCAGACAGGGTTGTGACATTTGCGTCGGCCGGCGGCAGGCGCAGCGAGTCCATCGCCATCTCGAGCCGCGAGTCGAGGTCCCACGCGTTGGTGGCGTCGATCTTATCCTGCAGGCGAGACTGCTGGTCGAGGACCTTGTCCATCTCCTCGGCTGACATCTCTTCGCCGAGCTTCATGTTGATGGCGTCGTAGTCGTCAAGCAGCTTGCGGATTGCCGCCACGCCCTCTTCCACGTTGCCGCGCACGTCTTTGGACGCGTCGAGCTGCGGCTCCTGCTCAAGGAAGCCCACGCTGACGCCTTCGCCGAGGAACGCCTCGCCGGCAAAATTGTGGTCGAGGCCCGCCATGATCTTCAGCAGCGTGGACTTGCCGGAGCCGTTCAGGCCGAGCACGCCGATCTTGGCGCCGGGCAGGAACGACAGCCAGATGTCTTTGAGCACTTGGTGATCGGGCTCGTGGATCTTGCCGAGCCCTTTCATGGTGTAGACGAATTGTGGCGGCATTGCTCTCAGGGGGCTGGGGACCAAAGGCTAGCGGCCGGGACTCGGAACGAGCCCGGACGCACGACTAGCCGACGCTTTCGCCTGCCGCCATTCTATCGACGGCAGCGCACACGTGACAAGGCCAAGGGCCGCCGTGCTATCGTCGACCCGAGCGAGGTCCGGCCCGACTCGTCGTCACCGCTGCAAGGCACCCATGGCACCGGTCGTTCCCAACCCCAAGACCACGCGCAGCTTCCGCACCGAAGCAGCCTTCGCGCGCTGGCTGTCGGCACACCACGCCGGCGCCTCAGAGCTGTGGCTGCGCATCTGCAAGAAAGACTCCGGCCTGCTGACCGTCACCTATGCACAGGCGCTCGATATCGCGCTCTGCTGGGGATGGATCGACGGCATTCGGAAGGCCCACGACGAGGCGTCGTTCCTGCAGCGGTTCACGCCGCGCCGGCCCAGGAGCATCTGGAGCCAAGTGAACCGGGATCACGTCGCGAGGCTCACGGCCGCTGGGCGCATGACCGCGCCCGGACAACGGCAAGTCGACGCAGCGAAGGCAGACGGCCGTTGGGACGCTGCCTACGCGCCGATTCGCAGCGCGAGTCGCGCGACCATCCCCGACGACCTGGGCGCGGCCATTGACAACAACCCGCGAGCCCGACGGACATTCGACACGCTGGGACGCATGAACCTGTTCGCCTTGACGTTCCGCACGAACAACATGAAGACGCCGGCGGGGCGCGCGAAGAAGATTGCCGCGCTGGTAGCCATGCTGGCGCGCGGCGAGACCGTGGTGCCTCAGCGCTGACCTACTTCGCCGGGGCGCGGTAGACCGACTCCTTCGGGAAGTCCTTGCCGTCGATGAATCTCCGCATGTCCTGCGCCACCGCCGTGTGCTTCTGCAGCATCACCCAGTGGTCGTCATCGGGATACAGCTTCACGCTCAGATTGGGCACCCACTGGTCCAGTCCGCTCAGGTGACCGGGCAGAATCGCGCCGTCCTTGAGTCCCCAGATGACCAACGTCGGCGTCTGAATGATCGTCGACGTGGCGCCCTTGGTCATCTCGGCAGCCGACCAGGAATGGGGAATCGTCGAGGCGGGGTGTCGGTCGTTGAACGGCGGGTTGCGGTGGTTCGCGCGGTAATAGTTCAGGCCCGCGGTCGTGGAGCCGGGTTGCGACCACGCGTCGATCCACGCCTGCCGGTCGGCCTCGGTGTAGCGGCCGCTCTTCACCTCCGCGTCGACAAATCCGGTGTGCGCGCGGCGGGTGGCGGTCTCCTTGGTGGTGCTTTCGTCGACCGGCTGCTCGCCGGGCGCCAGGTAGCCGTTGAACACGAAGAAGTAGTTGCTGGCGTAGCGTTGCGCGGGGTTCTCGCGTAGCTCCCGTTCCGAGATGAACGTGTGCGCGCCGTTGACGATGATGAGTTTCTCGAGCATCTCGGGGTGAAACATCGCGAAGGCCCAGGCCACATTCGCGCCCCAATCGTGGGCGACCAGTATGAACTTCTTGTCTCTGCCGGCGATCTTCTCGACAAACTGCCGCACATCTTCGATGAGATGCGGCATCGTGTAAGGCTCGAGGCCATCGGGCCGAGACGACAGATTGTAGCCGCGCATGTCGAGGCCAACGGCCAGGTGGTCGCGGCCCATCTCGCTCATCTGGTCTTTCCACTGGTACCAGAACGACGGGTAACCGTGCAGGAAGAGCACGAGTGGTCCTTGGCCGACGCTCGCATAGTGCAGGCGCACGCCGTTCACATCGGCGTAGTTGTGCCGGAACGCGGCGGCGCCGCTCTGGGCACGCGCCCCGCATGGCAACCCCACCATCAATAGAGCCAGCAGCATCAGCGTCGCCTGTCGCATCGGTCGTCTCCTCTGGAGGACATTCGTCCCTGAACTGCCGCCCATGATACTCAGGATGCGAGTCCGGCGCCCTCGTGAGCCGCCGCTCCGCGAGCCGGGCGGCGCGACCCCACGCACCGTGCAGAATGCAGTTGACGCGCGGAGGCAATAGGCGCTTAATCCCCGTATCTACCGTACGTCCGTTCGGTCGGCAGCGCGGGTTGCACCCTGTCGGGGAGGCCTCAATGCGTCACGTCGTCGTCGGGATGGTTCTGGTGGCGTCGCCCACTCCGGGCGCGCCTGTTCGTGCGCACAACGCGGCCCGTCGTCCAACCTGCACGAGCACCGTGCGCGACGGACCACCATGGCGTTGGTCGTATCCGTCCCAGTGCACTGCAGTCGTCGAACATCACGGAGGTCGGCCTATGGCGAGAATTCGCATTCTGGCGTGTGCAGTACTGATGGTGTTGGTGATCGCCGTGGCGGCGCGGGCGCAGCAGGGCACGGCCGAAATCGCCGGCCGGGCCATGGACCAGCAGGGCGCGGCCCTGCCCGGCGTGAACATCGTCGCCACCAACGAAGGCAGCGGCGTCTTCCGTGAGACGACGAGTAGTGCCGACGGTCGATACATCCTGTCGCAGATGGTGCCGGGTCGCTACCGGATCGTGGCGAAACTCGACGGGTTTCGCACTTACGAGCGCGTGGGCCTGGTGCTCGCCGTCGGCAACACGATGACCATCGACGTGACACTCGGTATCGGCAATCTCGCCGAAAGCGTCACGGTCACCGGCCAGACGCCGCTCATCGACCTGACGAGCACGGAAGTGGGCGGCAACATCGGCACGGGCGAACTGGCCGAGCTGCCGGCGATGAACCGCAACTACTTCGCGACCGTGTCGCTGCTGCCGGGCGTCCAGTTCACGCCGTCCACCCAGATGGGCAACGACACGATCGTGTCAAACGGCCAGTCGAGTCAGAACAACAATGTGTCGGTCGACGGCGGCTACAACGGCGACGACGCGCTCGGCACGAGCGCGGGCGCGCAGGTGCGCACCCCGCTCGAGTCCATTCAGGAATTCCAGGTCGTGACCAGCATGTACGACGCGGAGTACGGACGTGCGGGTGGCGCCATCGTCAACGCCGTCACCAAGAGCGGCACCAACAGCTTCAGCGGCGTCGTCTTCGGCTACGCGGCCAGCAACAGCCTGACCGCGGAAGACTTCTTCACGGATCAGCGGAATCTCGCCAAGGCCACCATCACCAAGCGCGAGTGGGGGTTCGTGCTTGGTGGCCCCATCGTCAAGAACAAGGCGCACTTCTTCGTCAGCCTCGAGCGGCAGGTGGACAATCCCAACCGCACCCGCGTGTTCAACACGCGGCCGGATCTCAACCTGGCCATTGTGGAAGATCGCACGAGCTGGAACACGCTGATTCGCTTCGACCACCAGATCAGCGCGAACCACACCTGGGCAGTCCGGTGGCTCCGCGAAGACGCGCCGCAGTATCCGATCGTGCCGTCGTCGCGGTCTGCCCTGGGCACGTTCCAGGACGAGACGGACCTCGATCAGACCGCCGTCGCCACGTTGACGAGCGTGCTCGGCAACACGCAGGTCAACACGTTTCGCGTCGCCAAGACGTGGGAGCACTGGTGGCACGGCAATGATTGCTTCCGCGGCCAAGGCTCCGCCGGCGGATGGCAAGGGTTCAAGTTCGGCGACGAAGCGCAGGGCGACCAGTCGCTGTGCCCGGCACAGCTCGATCAACTGAGTTTCCTTGGAGGGGGCAGCACCGAGTCGCAGGGCCCGTGGGACGTCAACTACCAGATCGAGGACAGCTTCTCGTGGTTCGTGCCTGGCAAGAAGGGTGACCACAACCTCAAGTTCGGCGCCCGCTACAACTACACCGAGCTCCGCCGGGTGTCGCAGATCAACCAGAACGGCACGTTCAGAATCAACTCCGATCTGAACTTCGATCCAGCCAATCCGCGTACCTACCCGGAGCGGCTCACGATCCGCATCCCGGGGGCGTACGACGAGACGATGACGAATCACTCGTTCGAGGGCTTCGTCCAGGACAAATGGCAGATGGGGAAGCGGACCACGTTGAGTCTCGGCGTGCGCTACGACCTGGAGCTCTTCCCTACGCTTGATCCGACGGGCAATCCGCTGTTTGCGCAAGGCCAGAAGACCGTTGCCGATCGCAACAACGTCGCCCCGCGCGTTGGATTCACCCACCAGCTGGACGACGAGGGCAAATCCCTCGTGCGGGCCGGCTACGGCCTCTTCTACAACCGCACGGTCCTTGGGTCCATCGATGACACGATCGAGTTCCCGAAGTTCACCTCGTCGATCAACGCCAGCTTCCCCAATGACAACGCCGACCCGGGTCCGGGACAGGGCCGCTTGCCCACCGACCCGTTCCTGGTCAACGGACCCGTCGTCAATCGGGCGTTGCTCAATCAGCTGTTCCCTCCTGGAACGCTCCTGCGGAACACCGGCGTCGTGGTCTTCGACTCCCCCGACCGGAAGACGCCCTACGCGCATCAGTTCACGGTTGGCTACGTGCGCGAGCTGGCCGCACAGTTGGCGATTCACGCCGACTACGTGCGCATCATGAACAGGTCCATGTTCCTGTCGCGCAATCTGTATCCGATGGTGCGTGCCAACACGACCCGTACCGGACCCATCACGCGCCAGGACGCGTTTGGGGTGCTCGGGGCCGACGCGAGCGGCTACCGGCAGCAGGTCTGGGTCTTCGAGAACACGGGAGAGTCGGACTACGACGCGCTCAACCTGCAGCTGGAAAAGCGCTATGCCGACCACTGGTCGGCCCGGGTCTCCTACTCGTTGTCGTCGTCGCGCGGCACGGCGCTCAACCAGGCCGACCGGAACACCGACCAGGTACTGACCGACCTCAGACTGGACGCGCGTTCGGGACCAACTGGCGTGGATCGTCGGCACGTCCTCTCGATCTCGGGCCGCACCGAAGTGCCCAAGACCGGCGGATTGACGCTGGCGCCGGTCATTCGTTTCATGTCCGGGGCGCCATTCACCATCTTCGACAGCAGCATCGACGCCAACCAGAATGGTGAGCTCGACGACCCGCTGCCGGCCGGGACCTTCAGCGGCGTCGGGGACAACGCGATGACGGATCTGAAGAACGACGGCGGACGCAACGGCGCGGTCGGGCCAGATTACTTCCAGGTCGACCTGCGCGCTGGCTACCGGCGCAAGATCGGCAACGACACGATCGAGTTGTTTCTCGACGCGTACAACTTGACGAACCGGGCGAACTTCGACAACCCGTCCGGCGACCGGCGCATCCCGTCCACGTTCCTTATCCTGACGACCCTGCGCGGCGGCAGCGGCTTCCCGCGCCAGGCGCAGTTCGGCGTCCGCTACGCGTTCTAGTCACTGGGATACTCACCGCCTCCTGGGCCGGCGGCCAGGCGCCGGCTCGGGGGGCGGTTGTGACAGCCGCGCCAAAGCGCGTATCCTACGTCGCAGCGGGCGGCGGAGGGTCTCTGCCTGCGTCGGAGTTCCGGGGACCGCGCCCCGAGAGATCCCCTGGCAGGAGCACGCATGACGAGTTCGATCAGCCGGCTGTCTCGGGCAGGATGCTGCGGAGTGGCACTCTGCGCGGCCACGCTGGTGGCGACCAGTGGCGACCCGATGCCGCGCCTGCGCGCCCAGGCTGCCCAGGCGACGGCGCCCGTTCCCAACCTCGCGGGCGTCTGGGATGGCACGGGCCGGGCCCACCCCATCAACTCCGAGACCATCCCCTGGGCGCAGACCGTGGCGGTGGGCCGCACGCTGCCCGACGGCACCAAGGCCGATGCGAGCTACGTATCGAACTTCCCGGTGCTCAACGAGCGGGGTCTGGCCTTTCAGAAGATTTTCGATGAGCCTCTGTCACCGAAGTACGACTGCCAGCCGGCGACGCCGCCCGCCATCGAGTACGACCCCTACTATATGGAAGTCGTACAGTGGCCCGACCGCGTGTTGCTGCGCTACGAAAAGGACGACCAGCTGCGCACGGTGTGGCTCGATGGACGCCAGCCGACGGTGTACGACTACGGCATTCAGGGCCTGTCGACCGGACGCTACGAGGGCAACGCGCTCCTTGTCGAGACGACCCACTTCGTGTTCGACATCACGGGCTTTGACGACTACAACGGCATTCCCTCGTCGCCGCAGAAAAAAGTAACCGAGCGCTATTGGCGCGAGGGCGAGCAGTTGAAGGCCACGGTTCGCGTCGAAGACCCGATGTTCCTGCGGCAACCGGCGTCCTACACGATGCGCTGGCTTCCGGCGGCAGCCGGCTACAAGCTGAAACCGTTTGACTGCGACCCCGAAACCGCCCGCATGTCGGTGCAGTTCATTCCGTCGAGGTACAAATGAAGACCGTCAGAAGCAAGACCACTCTGGGTGTTCGAGCATGGCCGGCATGGGCCGCAGCGGCCGTCGCCGCGGGCCTGCTCGTGAGCGTGACGCCGGTGCTGGCCCATCACTCGGCGGCAGCGGCGTACGACGAGTCGAAGAACGTCGAGGCGCAGGGCACCGTTACCAAAGTGCTGCTGAAGAACCCGCACTCGTGGGTCTTTCTCGAGTCCACCGACGACAAGGGCCAGAAGGTCGAGTGGCAGATCGAGATGGCGGCCGCCGCGTCGATTGGCTGGACGAGCGCCACCCTGCCGATTGGCACCGCCGTGAAAGTGGCCGGCCATCCGTCGCGCGCGCCAGGCTCGCACGGCATGACGGGCGCCCGGTTCACGACGCTCGACGGCACGCCGATTGGCCGCGCCCGCACGGCGCAGTAGTTCTATCCCTCGGGTTTGAGCGCTACGACGGCGTAGCGATCGAGCGGGAAGTACTGCTTGATGGTCTCGTGCAGCACGGCCACGGTGAGCGTGTTGGTGCGCTCGCCGCGTCTGCTGATGCTGGCCGCGTCCCAGCCCAGCATGTGGACAGTCTGCAGCGACCCGAGCCAGTACTGATTCTGTCGCACCGATGTCTCGAGGTCGCGGCGTTCCAGTTCCTGGACCTTCTGCACGTCCTCTGCCGACGGCCCCTCGGCGCGCAGGCGCGTGAGTTCGTCGATGACGGCCTTCTGCAGCCCCTCCACGCGATCGGGCGCGCTGCCAAACGACACGTTCATCGTGCCGTAGCCTTTCTGCGGCGCTGAGTTGCCGTAGGAGACATTCACGCCGTAGGTGCCGCCGAGCTGCTCGCGCAGGATGTCACGCAGCCGGATGCCTACGAGGGTGGCCGCCGCGCGCGCGCGGTGCATCTCCACTTCAACCAGGCCGGTATCGGCGAAAAACGACATCACCGTCTGGCTCGCCGGCTCCTTGCCCTTGCGCACCTCGGCCGTCGGCGTGCCGGTCGGAAACGTCAGGCCCATGTCGCGAAACGCCGTCTTGCGCGGCCCGGTCGAGGGGAGCGAGGCCAGCCACTGCTCCACCATCGGCACGACCTCGGCCTCGGTGAACGCGCCGACCATGAAGAACGTGAAGTCGGCGGCGCTCGCAAACCGTTCGGTATAGGCGCGACGCATCGCCGGCAGGTCGAGACGCTCGACGTCGGCGGCCGTGAGCCCCTTGGCCGAGTAGTGCCCCTGGGTCGTGACCTCGCGCACCTTCTCGCTGAACACATAGCGGGGGCTCTGCTGCTGGTTCTGCAGCATCGCGCCGAACCGCCGCTTCAGCAACCCGAAGCCCTCGTCGGTGAGCCCGGGCGCGGTGAAGGTCAGGTACGTCAGTTGCAGCGCCGTTTCGAGATCCTTCGGGGTCGACGACCCTGACACGCCGTGCGTGTAGCTGTCGATATCGGGCGAGGCTGAGGCGATGCGGCCCGCCAGCACCTTTTCGAGATCCACGGGACTCAGCCCGCCCACCCCGCCCATGCCGACGAGCGCCGGAGCCAGCGCGGCGTCGGTGAATAGAGCCGCCGGCGCCAGCGAGCCGCCGCCGTAGGCATAGGCGCTGAATGCCACCTGGTCGGCTTTGAAGTCGGTGGGCTTCAGCCACACCTCCATGCCGTTTGAAAGGGTCAGGACAGTCACGCCGACCTCGGGAATCAGCCGACGGCCGGTGACGCGTCCCGGCGTGGGTGCTTTCTCGACCAGCTCGCGGCCGGCGAGTCCGTCTGACCAGGGCGTCACCGTGGCGGCAAACGCCGCCGCCATCGCCGTCTTCAGCGTGTCGTCGGTGGGCACGGTGACGCCGGCCTTCGAGGGCGCCACCGCGAGCACGACCCGGCTGTCGTCACGCACGAGCCCCTTCATGAGCGTGGTCACCTCATCAAGCGTGACGGCCGGCACGAACCGCTTGGCGAGCTGGAACTCGTAGGCGATGCCCGGCGCGGGTTCGCCTTGCAGGAAGTGCCGCACGAGCTCGTTGGCCAGCGACGGACTTTCAGCCGTGTTCCGTTCGTTGAAGGACCGCTCGTAGCCCGCCAGCAGACCCAGCCGGGCGCGATTCAGCTCGGCGGGGGAAAACCCGAACTGCTGCACGCGGCGCGCTTCGCGCACGACGGCTTCAAGGCCCGCGGCCGTGCCGCCCTCGACCACCTCGGCACTCAACTCGAACATCGCCAGATTGCGGCCGAGCGCCGACGTGCCGGCATCGGCGCTCAGAAACGGTGCCTGCGGCTGTCGCGCCAGCTCGGCGAGCCGGGCGTTGAGCATCTGCAGCCCGAGCGAACGCACGAGCGAACGGCGGTAGTCGCCGACAGTGTCCTCGGATTCCGGCGCGTGCTTGAAGACGGCGGTGACGTTCCAGCCCTGCGCCTCGGAATCGCTCACCATCTTGTAGAGCGGCGCCGCGTGTGGCGGCACCGTGGCGTCGATAGCGGTCGGCGCGGGCCCCGGAATGGGCATGTCGGCGAAGCGGGCGCGCACCAGGCGTTCGGACTCGTCAAGCGGCAGGTCGCCGCTTACCACGACCGCCATGCGGTCCGCCCGGTACCACGTGCGGTAGAAGTCGCGCAGCCGTTCGTGCGGGAAGGTGCGCAGCACCTCGGGCAGGCCAATCGGCAAGCGGTCGGCGTAGCGGCTCCCGGCAAAGAGCAGCGGAAGCTGCTGGTCGGTCGTGCGCGAGCCGGCGCCGAGCCGCCCGCGCCACTCCTCGATCACGACGCCCCGCTCCTTGTCGATCTCTTCGGCCGTGAGCGACGCGCCGCCGGCGAAGTCGCGCAGCGCCAGCAGGCCCTTGTCCACGTAGCCCTCGCGATCGGTGGGCACGTCGAGCATGTAGATCGTCTCGTCGAAGTTGGTCGAGGCGTTCACATGCGGGCCGAACCGGGCGCCGATGGACTCGAGGAAGGCCACGAGTTCCCCGGGCTTGAAGTGCGTGCTGCCGTTGAAGGCCATGTGCTCGAGGAAGTGCGCGAGCCCCCGCTGGTCGGCGTCTTCGTAGATGCTGCCCACATTCACGGCCAGCCGCATCGAGACACGCTTGGCCGGCCGGCCATTCTGGCGCAGGAAGTAGCGCAGGCCGTTCGGCAGCCGCCCTTCCCGCACCGCCGCGTCGACCGGCAACGTGGCGTCGAGGCCGGCGGTGACCGGGTCACTCGCCGCGGACTGGGGCACAGACGGTGCCGGCGCGGCCACCTGGGCGCGGGGCGCCGCGAGGGAGAGCACCAGGGCGAGAGCGATGAGGGCAGCACACACGGGGGTACGCGAAGTCATGGATGTCCTTGAGACGCAGCAACGGGTCGGATGGTCGCTCTGCGGTCGCCCTCATCATTACCCGGTTTTCCCCGGGTCCGCGCCCCGGTCCGGGCCCCGGGGGCCGGACCCGAGTCCCTCGCCCAGGTAAAATCGTCCGCACATGACCATCCAGATCACCCGTCTCTCTCCCGATGTGCCGATGCCCGCCTACGCCACCGCCGGCGCCGCCGCCTTCGACCTGGCCGCCTCCGCCGAGGTCGTCGTGCCGCCACACGCGATCGCACTCGTGCCGACCGGGCTCGTGGTGAAGGTGCCGTCGGGACACTTCCTTGCCATTCTGGCCCGCAGCAGCACCCCCCTGAAGCGGGGGCTCATGGTGGCCAACGGCATGGGTGTCGTCGACTCGGACTACTGCGGCCCGGCCGACGAGGTGAAGATTCAGGTCATCAACGTCACGGACCAGGCGGTGCACGTCGCCGTGGGCGATCGTCTCGCGCAAGGCATGGTGCTGGCCGCTCCCCGAGTCGTGTTCGAGGAAGTGGACGTGTCGACCCAGGCGTCGCGGGGCGGTTTCGGCAGCACTGGCCGCTGAGGGCGTGCGGCCCGTCTACAGACGGGCTGCTCGCAGACTTCGCAGACTGCTGGCGGCGAGGGCCGTTCGCGATCTACGATGACTCGTGCTCGCTGACGTGCATCGCGCCTTCGTGGCGCGACGGCGCGGCACACGGCTGGTGTTGTTGTCGGACTTCGACGGCACGCTGGCCGAATTCGACCTCGACCCCACCCTTCCCCGGATCCGGTCGGACGCGTTAGCCGCGCTCGTCGCATTGTCGTCTCTTCCCCACGTCACTCTCGGGCTGGTCAGCGGCCGTCGTGTCGCTGATCTGGCGCGACGGGTGCCGCTCGGCTCGGAGGTGTACATGGCCGGACTTCACGGACTCGAGATCGCGGTTGGGGACCGGCTCTGGCAGCATGCCGCCGTGGCCCAGGCCGTGGCCGCGGCGCAGGCGCTTGGCGGAGTACTCGCCGGCGTCGTGGGCGGTGTCGAGGGCGCCCGACTCGAAGGCAAGGGGCCGTCGATGGCGGTGCACGTCCGCGGCGTCGCGCCCGACGCACGCGCGGCGGTGCTCGACGCGGCCGACCGGGCCGCCGTCCCGTGGCTCGCCAGCGGCTCGCTAAGACGGCTCGTGGGCGCCGAGGTGCACGAGTACTTGCCCGCTGCCGGCTGGACCAAGGGCGATGCCGTGCGGTGGATCGTGCACGACGTCGAGCGCCTGACCGGCCAGCCGGCCTGGGTGGCGTACTTCGGCGACGACCTCACCGACGAAGATGCATTTGGCGCCATCACCGAGGGCATCTCGGTCGTGGTCGGGCGCCGCGCCTCAGTCGCCCGCTACCGTCTGGCGTCCAGCGTCGATGTCGCTGCCGTGCTCGTCCGCATCGCCGACGCCGCCGCTGCAGAGGGGCAACCGTGACGGCCGCGGCGCTCGCCTCCAACGTGGTCGCGCAACTCGGCGACACACGGCTCATCGTCGTGGCGAACCGCGAACCGTACACGCACGTCAAGCACGTGCAGCCACGCGGTTTCATCGGCCGCGTCCTGGGCCGCAAGCCGCGCGAACGCCTGTCGTGGATGCAGCCGGCCAGTGGCCTGGTCACGGCGCTCGACCCGGTGATGCGCGCGTGCGGCGGCACCTGGGTAGCACACGGCAGCGGCTCTGGCGACCGTGAGACCTCTGACACGCGGGGCCGGATCGCCGTGCCCCCAGGTGCCCCGTCCTACACACTGCGACGCGTGTGGCTCTCGGACCGCGAGGAACAAGGCTACTACGACGGCTTGGCCAATAGCGCGCTGTGGCCGCTCTGTCACATCGCCTATGCGCGGCCGGTCTTCGACGAGCCCGACTGGCGGCACTACGTGGACGTCAATCGCCGCTTTGCCGACATCGTGCTCGACGAAATCGCCGACACGAAGGCCATCGTGTTCGTACAGGACTACCACTTCGCGCTCGTGCCGCGCATGGTCAAGGCCGCGCGGCCAGACGCGGTCGTGTGCCAGTTCTGGCACATCCCCTGGCCCAACGCCGAAGCGTTCCGCATCTGCCCGTGGAAGGACGAGATCCTCGACGGCCTGCTCGGCAACGATCTGCTCGCGTTTCATCTGCAGTATCACTGCAACAACTTCCTCGACACCGTGGACCGCACGCTCGAGGCGCGGGTCGACCGCGACCTCTTCGCGGTGCACCGCGGCGGGCACCGAACCTTCGTGAAGCCGTTTCCGATCAGCATCGACCCCGGCCTGTGGACGCCGGTCGCCTCGGGCCGCGACTGGACGCGTGACGTGGCCGCGACGCGGCGCGCGCTCGGCATCGGCGACGCCAGGCTCGTGATGGGCGTGGACCGTCTCGACTACACCAAAGGCATTCCCGAGCGCCTCCAAGCCTTCGAGCGAATGCTCGACACCCGGCCCGAATGGCGTGGGCGCGTGGTGTTTCTGCAGATCGGCGCGCCGACGCGCGACCGTCTGGACCGGTACCAGGCACTGGGTACCGAGGTGGCGGCGCAAGTGGCCGCCATCAACCGCCGCCACGGCACGAAGGCGTGGACCCCCGTCGTCTACCGTCACGAGCACCACACGCCCGAGCAGATCGGCGCACTGTATCGGGTGGCCGACGCGTGCGTCGTGTCGTCACTGCATGACGGCATGAATCTCGTGGCCAAGGAATTCGTGGCCGCCCGCACCGACGAGCAGGGCGTGCTCGTGCTGTCGCAATTCACCGGCGCGGCGCGCGCGCTCGCCGACGTGGTGGCGGTGAATCCATTCGCCCCTGACGAGTTCGCATTGGCCATGCATGCCGCCTTGACGATGCCGGTCGCTGAGCAGCAGCGGCGCATGCGCCACCTGCGGCAGGAAGTGCTGTCGCACACCGTCTACGACTGGGCGGGTCACCTGCTGGCCGAAGCCTGCCGGCTGGCCAACGGCCGACGATGACTTCGGCGATTCCGCTCGACCACGGCGCCATCGGCAACGGCAGCGTGCTGGCGCTGGTCGGTCCCGACACCAGCATCGACTGGTTGTGCCTGCCGCGGTTCGACAGTCCGTCGGTGTTTGCGAGACTGCTCGACACCGAGCGCGGCGGACGGTTCCAGTTCCTCCCCGAGCACGGCTCGATCGGCGAGATGTCGTACGTGCGCAACACCAACATTCTGCGCACGGAGCTCCGCACCCCCGACGGCGTCTGCGAGCTCTTCGACTTCGCGCCGAGGATACCCGCGGGTCTGGGCGTCCACGCCCCGGCTGAGATTCACCGGCTGCTGCGCCCGATCGACGGCGCGCCGCGGCTGCGGACGATCTTCGACCCGAAGCCGGACTACGCTCGCGCGGCCATCGACGTGGCACTCACCGCCGTGGGTCTCGAGATCCTCGGTGGCCCGCAGCGCCTGTTCCTGCACTCAAGCGTGCCGGCCACGACCATTGCCGACGGGCGCCCCTTCCGCGTCGATCGGCCCTTGCACTTCGTGCTCAGTGCCGGCCGTCCTCCCGACGTGCACGACACGCCGTCGGTCGAGCGCGGCCTTGAACTCACCCGAGCCGGCTGGCGCGCGTGGTCGAAGAGCTGCGCGCTACCGACCTTTCGTCCCGAGGCCGTCTTGCGGTCGGCCTTGTGCCTCAAGCTGCATCAGTATCTCGACACGGGCGCCATCGTCGCCGCCGCGACGACGAGCATTCCCGAAGCCCTCGACTCGCAGCGCACCTGGGACTACCGTTTCTGCTGGCTCCGGGACGCGGCGTTTGTCGTCGAGGCGCTGCGGCGCCTGTCGCACCTGGCCGAGGGCGAACGGTTCGTGGCATTTCTGCGCGACGTCGCCGACGACGGTCCGTTGCAGCCGGTGTACGGCATCGGCGGCGAACGCGACCTCGTGGAGACCCATCTGGAGCACCTGGCCGGCTATGCGGGCACCGGCCCGGTGCGAATCGGCAACGCGGCCTACCTTCAGTCGCAGCACGACGTCATCGGCGAGGTGTTGCTGTGTCTTGACACGATCACGACCGATCCGCGGACGGGCGATCACGACCCGACGCTGATGCCGCTCATCGAGCGGCTCGTCACCGAGGCGATGCGCGCGTCGACGGAACAGGACACGGGGCTGTGGGAGTTCCGGACGTTGCCCAACCACTACACGTTCTCGAAGGTGTTGTGCTGGGTTGCGGCCTCGCGCGGCGCCAGGCTGGCGCGCCGTCTCGGCCATCCCGGCCGCGCGGCGATCTGGGCCGACTGGGCCGCCACCGAACAGATACGGGTGCTGGATGCGGCCTACAACCGCGAGCTGGGCTTCTTCACCCAGACCCTGCACGGCATCCATCCAGACGCGTCGAATCTGCTCCTGGCAACGCTCGGCCTGGTCGACCCGCATGACGCCCGCTTCGTCTCGACCGTGAGCGCCTACGAACGCGTGCTGACCCATCGCGGCCTGATGCAGCGCTACCGTCATGCCGATGACTTCGGCGCGACGACGAGCGCGTTCACGGTCTGCTCGTTCTGGTGGGCCGAGGCCCTGGCGATGATCGGTCGCCTCGACGACGCGGTGGCGCTCTTTGATCGCCTGGTGACCCACGCCAGCCCGCTTGGCCTGTTCTCCGAGGACATCGACCCCGACACCGGCCGGCAGCTCGGCAACTTTCCGCAGGCCTATACGCACGTGGGATTGATCCATGCCGCCATCACGATCGGCGAGCTGCTCGACGCGCGTCACGGCCACTTCCGTGCGTGGACACCCTGGCACTGACGCGAGGCCTGCCCTGCGATGGCGTGGACGGCCCGACGGCAGTTCGGCCGTGACCCCGGAATCGACGTGGTATTCTGGCGGCGCGTGATGGTCGCTGTTTCGTTCGTGCCGGCACCTGCGGCCCTGGCGCTCGGAATGGTCCGGACCCGTGAGTCCGGGGAGTCTTTCGAATGACGTCACCGCCCCGGCCGCTGGCGAGGCCGGCGCTCAGCGTCGTGGTCACGGTCGTCGGCGGCGGCAGCGTGCTCCGGCGCATGCTGGACGCGCTCGTCGGCCAGGTGTCTCCGCCGACCTTGCAGATTCTTGTGCCATATGACGACTCACGGCCCGAGATCGGGGAGTTGGGCGTCGCCTACCCTGGGGTCGAGTTCTTCAGCATCGGCGCGATCGATACGGTCCGCCCGGTCCAATCACCGGCCGGGCAGCACGAACTCTTCGACCGGCGCAGGACGGGTGGACTCGCACGGGCGACCGGAGATCTCGTGGCGATCCTCGAGGACCGCGCCCCGCCGCGTCCCGATTGGAGCGCGACGATGGCGCGCCTGCACGCTTCCCTGCCTCACGCGGTGATCGGCGGAGCGATTGAATGCGCCCCGACGGTGCGCACGATCGACTGGGCGTTCTATGCGTGCGATTTCAGCCGTTTTGCGCTCCCATTCGAAGCCGGCCCGCGCCGCTGGGTGTCGGACGTGAATGTGTGCTACAAACGCCGGGCCATCGACCTCACGCGAGAGGTGTGGACACCCCGCTTCCACGAGCCCGCAGTACACTGGCACCTGCTCGAACGCGGGGAGACGCTGTATCTGAGCCCCGAGGCCATCGTCGACTACCATCCGGCCTGCGGCAGCCTGCGCGCCGTGCTCTCCGAGCGTCTCCAGTGGGGACAACTGTTCGGCTGGGTGCGGGCGCGGTCCCTCTCCTGGCCCACCCGCGCGGCCTTTATCGCCGTCGGACCATTGCTGCCGCTTGTGCTCTACCTGCGCCTGGCGCGTCTTGCAGGCCGGCTTGGCCGCGGCCGACGGTTCGCGGGCGCAACGCCCTGGATCCTGCTGCTGCTCGTCGCCTGGACCGCAGGCGAAGTCCGAGGGTACATCACCAAGCGCGCGTGAGAGCCGCGCTACTCCGTCTCGGCAGAGCTCTGCGCCGGCAGTGTCGGAAAGATTACCGCGGGCAGTACCTGCCGTTCCCCAGGCGGCAAAGGATCAGCTTTCTTCCAGGCTTGCGAGGCCGTGGCCGCGCGCAGCAGTTGAAGCGGCTGGTAGACCACGCTGGACCACAGAAACACCTCGGTCGTGCAGTGGCACTCCTTGCGCGCGATGGACTGCCTGAGCTGCTGCGCCTCGACCGACCTCCAGATCTCCCAGAAGCGTTTACTCCGCAGATTGCCCAACGGCTTGTGAATCTCGCACACGCCGACATCGCCATTGGCATAGACCACGGCAGAGATTTGTCCCGCCTGGCACGGCACGACCTGGCGATCTTGCTTGATGGTCTCGACCTTGGCCCACTGCAGCATGGGTTCGACGATGCCACCGTAGCGTCCGACCTCGCGCGGCGCCCAGAGGCGGCGAATGTATTCGTACAGGTCCTCATACTGCGCCAGCTGCGGCCCGACGAGCGACTGGTTCTTCCGGTCCCCTCGGATGATCGCGAGGTTGTGATGGTCCATCTGCGGGCAACGATCGTAGAGGTAGGTCGTGAGCTGCCGGATTTCGGCCATGTTCGTATCGGTGGCCGTCGAGATCGAATGGATGCGGAGGCGCGGGTCGCGCTTCTGGATCTCCACGAGCGCGTCGTAGGTCTCCATCGCTTTCTTGAAGGAGTTCTTGGCAACGCGGAACGTATCGTGAAACTCCGGCATGCCGTCGAGCGAGAGTTCGACGACGAAGAGGTCGAGTTCCTTCTCCTCGAGCACGCTGGTCACGGCCGCCACGGTGCGCTCGGTGTAGTAGCCGTTTGACGGCACGTAGATCTGCCGCACGCCGTTGGTGTTGACGAACTTGCGAACGATCTCGGCGAACTCCTTCCGCAGGAACGGCTCACCGCCGGAGAGATTGAGATTCTCGATCTTCCCCAAGTCGTCCGATAGCTGGAAGATCTCTTCCTTGGACAGATCGTTCTTCTGGTTCAAGGCCGTCCAGTAGAAGCAGTGCTCGCATTTCATGTTGCAGATCGAATTGATGAACAACACGAGAAACGGCGGGCTCGGCAGATCTTCGTAGACCTTTGCTGTCAACCGCGCGTGCCGCGTCACCCGATCCACGAAATTCATGACTGCCATGCGTTCATCCTCAGGATTCTCTCTCACACGCGCATCGCATCACGTGGCCGCCGCAGGCATCGCGTCTCGCCGGGGCAGCTGATCGACGACCGAATACTCGCCTGACAAGGATCTCACAGAACCTCGCGGCCTGCGAGGCGAACCCACCGCGGGGACCGCGCCTCTTGGCCGGACCTTCTCAGGCCTGCTGCCGATCTCCTGGCACGGCGCACGCTTGCGCCCGGCTGAGGTACCTGGGCTGACGCCCCTTGGGCAGCTATCCTAGCGTTCAGCCCAGGGTATCCCGGGCGTACCCATGCGCCGAATCCTGCACCTTGACATGGACGCGTTCTACGCGTCGGTGGAACAACGCGACAACCCGGAGTTGCGCGGCCGGCCTGTCGCCGTCGGCGGGTCACCCGACGCGCGCGGCGTAGTCGCCGCCGCCAGCTACGAGGCTCGCGCCTTCGGCGTGCGCTCGGCCATTCCCATGTCTCGCGCCGTGCGCCTGTGCCCGTCGCTCGTGATCGTGCGGCCCGACTTCCAGAAGTACCAGCAGGTCTCAAAGCAGGTCTTCGCCCTGTACCGCGAAGTCACTCCGCTGGTCGAGCCGCTCTCGCTTGACGAAGCCTATCTCGACGTGACCGAGAATGCGTGGCATGAGCCGCTCGGCGTGGCCGTGGCCAGGCGCCTGAAAGCGTCCATCCGCGAGTCGACCGGGCTGACCGCTTCGGCTGGGGTCGCTCCCAACAAGTTCTTGGCGAAGATCGCCTCGGGCTGGCAGAAGCCCGACGGCCTCACGGTGATTGCGCCGGAACGCGTCGAGCGCTTCCTGCAAGGGCTGCCTGTCGACGCCTTATGGGGCGTGGGCCCGGTCACCGCGAAGAAGCTGCACGCGCACGGCATCACGCGGCTCATCGACGTGCGCGCCGCGGATCTCGAAGGCCTGCGCGGCATCGTCGGATCACTAGCAGACTGGCTCAAGGATCTGGCCGACGGCAAGGACGGTCGCGCGGTGGAGCCGGACCGCCCGTCGAAATCTTCCGGGTCGGAGTGTACCTACGAACACGACCTCACGAACCTGGCAGAGATCCGCCGCGAAATCGGCGCGATGGCGGGCGAAGGCGTGGCCTGGCTCGAGACGCGGCACCTGTACGCGCGCACGGTCGTCATCAAGGTGCGCTACGGCGACTTCGAGACGATCACCCGCAGCCACAGCGCCGCCGCGTCGCGCGACCTGGCCGCCATCACCGCGCGCGCGCTGGCGCTGCTCGACAAGACCGAAGCCGGGGTTCGGCCGGTGCGCCTGCTCGGAGTGAGCATGCACAATCTGGCCGACACCACCGACCAGCCAGACCGGCCGCCGCGGGCCAGCGCCGGTCCGCGTCTGCCCTTCGACGAGGTCTAAGGCTTCACGACGCGCACGCGCCGCAACGTCACCGCGTCCACCGGCGCCTCGCCGTTGACCGGCACGGCCTCGATCGCCTTCGCCACGTCCAGCCCCGCGACGACCGTGCCAAAGACGGTGTACTTCCGGTCAAGCGACTCGGCGCGCGCCGTCACGATGAAGAACGAGGTGCTCGCGGAATCCGGATCGGCCTGGCGTGCCATCGACACGACGCCGACATCGTGCGGCTGGTCGTTGAATTCGGCTTTCATCTGGCGCACGTGCCGCTCCTGTCCTTCGGTGAGCGGAGTCGCGCGCGTCGACAACAGGCCAGCCTGCACGACGAAGCCCTTCACCACGCGGTGCCAGGTCGTGCCGTCGTAGACGCCGAGCTCGGCCAGGCGCAGGAAGTTCCGCACGTGCTCAGGCGCCTTGTCGGGCGTGAACGCCAACGTGATGTCGCCAAGCGAGGTCTCGAGCACCGCGCGATATCCAGCCAGGACCGCGACGGACTCGGTCGAGAACGGCGGCGCCACGTCCGCCGGCTTGTCGCGCATCACGACCGCGATCACCGCTACCGGCTCGACTGGCGCGCCTTGGTCGTCGGCCGCGCCCTCGGAAATCCGCTGCGCCACGCGCAGTCCCTCGCTCACGCGGCCAAACACCGTTTGTTTGCCATCGAGCGACGGCTGGTCGACGATGCAGATGAAAAACTGCGTGCCGCCGCTGTCAGGCCGGCCGGGCACAATCACGGCCGAGACGGCGCCGCGCGTATGGGGCTCGCTCAGTCCCTCGGCCGCCACCAGGTTCAGGCCGCCCGTGCCGGCGCGAGCGAGCGTGGCGGGGTCTTTCGTGAGCGGATCCCCGCCCTGCACGACACCCTGCCGGACCACGCGGTGAAACGTGGTGCCCGTAAGGCCGCCCTCCTGCGCCGTCTTCATGAACAGGCCAACGTGATTGGGTGCAAGGTCCGGCAGCAGATCGATCACGATGTCACCAAGCGCGGTCGTCAGCACGACCTGTTTGCCGCGCATCTGGTCGAGGGTCAGCGTGGCGACAAATGGCGCCGGGGCTTGGGCCGGTGCTGCGGGCTTGGCCGTCGCCGCGCCGGGTCGCGCCGGCGTTGCCGGGCGCGGCCGCGCGGGTGGAGTCTGCTCCGCTGTCACCCCGGCCGTCGTCATCACCACCAGTGTCAGCAGTCCCAGCACGCGCATCGTCTCGCCTCCGCCGCCGCATTGTAGCGCTGCCGGCGCCGGTTCGTCCCGCCACTGACCCCGCCTCGTTGCGCCGCGCGCCAAACTCCGGCACGCCGCCTCCCGTCCAACTCCACGTGTGCGGCATCGACGCAACGCCGCGCGTGCACGACGTCAGGATGGCGAGCGGCACCTGGAGGGACATCTCATGCTGCGTCTGCGCCTTGTACTCGCCTTCGCGCTCCTCGGCTGTGCCGCCGCGAGCGCCAGCGCCAGCGCCGTACCGCGCGGCACCGCCCGGCTGCGGCCGCAGTCGCCGCGCATCGCCGGCTGGGTGGCGCGCGGACTCGGCCGCTCGCCCACCCTGCGCGCCTTGACTGAGCGAGTCGAACGCGGTGACGTCGTGGTGTACCTGGAGGTCGCGCACACGCTTGATCCCGACATGGCGGCCTGCGTCACCTGGATGGCAGCGGTGCCAGGTGCCCGGTACGTGCGGGTGTCGATGCGGCCGAATCTGCCCACGTCGGAGGTGATCGCGATGCTGGCGCACGAGCTGCAGCATGTCGTCGAGGTCATCGACCATCCAGAGGTGGAGTCGGCCGCCGGCTTGGCCGCGCTCTACCAGCGCATTGGTCATCGTACCGGGTACACCGGACGGACGTGGGACACGGTGGCCGCCCTGCGGGCCGGCGACCTGGCACGCGTGGATATGATGCGGGGCGCGACGGCCAGCGGCGCCTGAGCGCGTGAGCGCCTTCGCCTACGGCAGGAACGAGCTGATGTCCTCGAGCGGTTTGCGCGTGATGTCGGGCACCTGCGCCCCCTCGATTGGGTAGCCGACCACGAGCAGCAGGAACGGACGCTCGTTGGCCGGGCGGCCGAGCAATGCGTTCAGGAATCCCATCGGACTCGGCGTGTGCGTGAGGGTGGCGAGTCCAGCGTCGTGCAGCGCCGTGATGAGGATGCCGGTCGCGATGCCCACCGACTCGGTGGCGTAGTAGTGCTTCACCACACCGCCCTCGGGCGTCACGCCATGAGCCCGCACGAAGATCGCGATGAGCCACGGCGCCGTCTCGAGGAACGGCTTGTTCGGGTCGGTGCCAAGCGGTGCCAGCGCGTCGAGCCATTCCTTGGGCGCCCGCTTCTCGTAGAACTCGCGCTCCTCTTCCTCGGCCGCTACGCGGATGCTGCCCCGCAGCGCGGCGTCCATCCCGATCGCCACGAAATGCCACGGCTGCTGATTGGCGCCGCTTGGCGCTGTGCCGGCCGCTCGCAGGCAGTTTTCGATGACCGCGCGCGGTACCGGGTCGGGCGCGAAGTCGCGGACCGTGCGGCGCCGGGCCACGTGCTCGGCAAACTGCGCCGACCGGGACTGCGTGTCAGCCTCGGACAGGCGGTGGTGGTCGAGCGGACGCAGGCGCACGGGCATGACGATCCTCGACGGGTTACTGACGATCGCGCGAGCGATACAGCTGGCGCAGCGACCGGTTGATGGTCTTGGCAAGCGCGCGTTCCTGAACGCGCTCGCGCACGTCTTGCTTCGCGCCAAGCACACGCGCTTCCTCTTGCAGCTTGTGGAAACTCTCGAGGCGCGCGGCGTCGAGGCGGCCCGCGGCGTGCGCCTCGCGCACGGCGCACCGGGGCTCCGATCGATGCTGGCAGTTGGAGAAATGGCACCCGGTGGCCAGCGCCTCGATGTCCTCGAAGCTCGCCTGCGGAGTCTCGGCCGCCGTCCACAGCTGCAGCTCGCGCATGCCGGGCGTGTCGATGAGCAGGCCGCCGCCTGGCATGGGCACGAGCTGGCGATGGCGCGTCGTGTGGCGGCCGCGCGAGTCGTGTGCACGCACCTCGGCAGTGGCCAGCATCTCGTGGCCGAGCAGCTGGTTGATCAGCGTGGACTTGCCCGCGCCCGAGCTGCCGAGCAGGGTGCCCGTCTGCCCACGACCAAGCGCCGCGCGCACGCGGTCGACGCCGCGGCCGTCGCGCACGCTGACGGCGTACGCCTCCACACCCGGCGCCACGGCCCGGGTCTCCTCGAGCTGCGCGTCGACCGCGTCCGACAGATCCGCCTTGCTCAGCAGCACCTGCGGCGTCGCGCCACTCTCGCTGGCCATGACGAGGTACCGTTCGAGCCGGCGCGGATTGTAGTCTCGGTCGAGCCCCATCACGATGAACACCACGTCGATGTTGGCGGCCACGACCTGCTGCTCGGTCAGCTCGCCCGCGGCTTTGCGCGAAAAGTGGCTCCGGCGAGGCAGGATCGCCTCGATCGTGGCACTGCGTTCGCCGGGATTGGTCTGAATGGCGACCCAGTCGCCGACTGCCGCCATCGCATGCCGGCCCGAGGCCTCGTGCAGGAGCTTGCCGGCGTGTTGGCCGCGAACGTCCCCTTTGGCGGTATAAAGGCGCAACAGATGGTTGTATTCGATGGCCACGCGCGCCGGGGTGAGTCCCTGGGCCGCATACGGACGAAAGGCCTCGGTCCAGCCGGCGTCCCACCCGTACAACGCAAGGTCCACGTCCGGGCCGTCGGCCGGCACGGGGGCGTCGTCGGAGTCGGAGGGCGGAGCCCCTGGCATCGAGGTAGTGTCCCGCGTCTTGCCGTTCGTGACAAGGCCGCACCGGCCGACCAGGGGACCGCGTGACCGGCCAGTTGCCGCTCTTCGAGGCGCCCGAGGACGACACCACGACAGCCGCGCGCGCCGTGGACCTGGCCCTGGAGGCGCGACATGCGCGAGGCGCGGAGCTGGCAGAAGCGCTGCCCTCGGCGCTGGCCTTCGGCACGAGCTCGTGGACGTTCCCGGGCTGGGCGGGACTGGTGTATCCGTCGGGCCTGTCGGGCGCCGCGCTTGGCCGCGAGGGCTTGCGGCACTACGCCCGTCATCCACTGCTGCGCACCGTGGGCATAGACCGCAGCTACTACGCGCCGATTCCGCTCGACGATCTGCGCCACTACGCCAGCCAGCTGCCCGAGGGGTTCCAGTGTTGCGTGAAGGCGCCCGCATCGGTCACCTCGCGGCTCGCCCCGGCGTTTGGCGGCGCGCACGGCGGCGGCACCGTGAATCCGGACTTCCTCTCGGCTGGACGGCTCGTTGACGACTTGCTGACGCCGCTCGCCGTGGGGCTGGGCCCGCACTGTGGACCGGTCGTGCTGGAGTTCCCCCCAGGCGCGCGCGACCCTGCCCGGCCGCCGGCGGCGTTTCTCGACCTGCTGGATCGCTTTCTCGAGACGCTGCCGCGCGACTTCGCGTACGCCGTCGAGATTCGCGATCGCGCATTGCTGACGCCCGCGTACCGCCAGATCCTGGCGCGCCACGCCGTGGCGCACACCTACAACTACTGGAGCGCCATGCCCATGCCGATGGCGCAAGCCGAGGTGATCCCACCAGAAGATCCGCCCTTCGCGGTGGTGCGCCTGTTGCTCAAGCCCGGCACCTGGTACGAAGATCAACGCGACCGGTTCCGGCCGTTCAACCGTCTCGTCGAGCCCGACGAGACGATGCGGGACCAGGTCGTGGCGCTGACAACGCGCGCACTGGCCAAGGGCCGCAGAGTCTACGTGCTCGTGAACA
Organism: Acidobacteriota bacterium; assembly: GCA_031376505.1. Lineage (GTDB taxonomy): Bacteria > Acidobacteriota > Vicinamibacteria > Vicinamibacterales > UBA2999 > CADEFD01. The sequence goes on along the minus strand of JANMDX010000137.1, from coordinate 21,583 downwards.
ACAAAGCGGAAGGGTCGTCGCCGCTCACGATCGAGGCGCTGGCCGAACGCGTGGCGGCCGCGCTTGCCGGGCCGGACTAGCGGCTAGCCGCGCACCTGACGCCGCTTGGCCAGCCACTGGGCCGCAGCCACCACGAAGACCTCGGCCCACTCGTGTGCGCCGTCGAACTCGCAGACCGACCACGAGACGCCGGCACCGCGCAACGTGGCGACGTCGGCTGCGAGCGCATCGGCGCTGTACCACGGGTCGCGGCTGCCGCGGCCGATGAGCACTGGCGGCAGGTGCTCGGCCCGGGCGGCCACATCGGGCGGCACGTCGCCGCCGAGCACCACCACCCCGGCACAGGCCGGGCCCGCCGCGAGCGCCACGCGGTAGGCCTGCGCGGCCCCCTGCGAGAAGCCCACGACCACCAGCGGCGCTCGTGCCGGGTGGTCGCGGCACACCGCCGCGTGCACGTCTGCGGCATAGGCGAGGTTGTCGGCGATCGCGTGCTCGCGATCCTCGCGCGTCATCCACGACGCCACGACCTCAGAGGCCGCGCGCGCGTAGAACCGATGCAGCGCCTGCACGCTCACCCGCACCCACAGGTGGGCCGGATCGAGCCGCGCCAGCTGCGGCAGGTGCGCCGCCGCGGACTCGGCGTAGCCGTGGAACCCGAGTAGCACGGGCCACGGACCTGGGCCCTCGGGGCAGTCGACCAGAAAGCGTCCGTGGGTGGACGCGGCGATCACGTGAGTATGAATGGCCATGTGTGTGGTGGCTCGGCGCGCTACTGCAGCAGGTCGAACATGCGGCTGAACTTGACGACGAGGCTGCGGTCTTCGCGTTCCGGTCCGCGATTCAGCTCGTAGAGGCCGCGCGTGTCGTTGTAGACCACGAACAGGCCGGTGTTGGCGGCCTGGATCCAACCGAGGCGCAAGTTCATCGACCACACGTCGGCGCGGTCGTTGTACTGCACGAGCGACTGGACGAAGACCCGAGGCGTAAACGAGTACGACAGACGCGTGCGGACCAGGTTCGTCACGAAGTCGCCCTGCGGCAGGTCGACGTCGTTGCGCTGGTATGACACCTCGCCCGTTAGCGACTGGCCGGCGCGGAACAGCACCGCGGGGCTGATCGACTTGCGATGACCACTGAAGAAGCCGCCGAAGAACGTCTGCAGATTCAGGCTGACCGCTCGTCCCCGGTTCGTCATGAGCACCGGCTGCAGTTCCGTGTTCCGGTACGTCCCCGGCGGCACGAACACGCCGGGGTAGATCTGGAACGGCACGCGCACGCCCTCGAGCGTCAGGTTGACGCCCGTGTGCACTTCGGTCGAGTCCTTGAACTGCCAGTGGTTGTCGAGGTGCCAGTAGCCCGTTTCCTGGAAACCATCGAGCCCCCAAAAACCGCGGTAGGTCGAATGCGGCCGCAGTTCCTGGAAGACGCGCTTGGGCCGGAAGCGCGTCATGATCCGGACGTCGGGCTTGCGGTAGCCGGACCGCGACAGGAACCCCACTTCTGGGTCGAAGTCGTTGCCCACTTCCTGGTAGCCGGCATCGACGTCGATCCGTTGCAGACTGGTGCGAGAACGCAGGTTGAACGCCAGATCCGGACGGAGGCCGCGGTCGCCGGCGCACGTCGAGCGCGTGCGCGAGCAGTCGATGTCCGTGCGCGCGACGAAGCCCGACACGACCGTGTTCTGCTTGATGCCCCACCGGCCGTCGAGGGCATACGTACGGCCGTAGTCATTCGGCCGCGCCAGTCCGCCGGTGGCCTGGCGTTGCGTGATGAGGCCGCCAAACTGCGAGCGATTCGGCAGGTCGCGGCTCACGCGCACGACCGAAAAATTGTTGCTGGCAATGCGGTTGTCGACGTCGTTGGTCTGCATGTTCAGCAGCCCGATGTTGTACTTCCCCGCCTTGCCCGACAGCCGGCCACCCGCGATGATCGGCACGGCCTCGCCGTTACTGGCCAGACCGATGCGCCGGCTGAAGAACAGATCCACCTCGCCCTGATTGCCCACCGAGAAGAACCCCGCGTTCTCAAGGAAGAACGGGCGCTTCTCGGGAAAGAACAGGTTGAACCGGTCGAGGTTCACCTGCTGGTCGTCGACCTCGACCTGCGCGAAGTCGGTGTTGACGGTGCCATCGAGGGTGAGGCTCGGCGTGACGCTGTACTTCACGTCGCCGCCGAATTCCGCCGAGTTGTCGGTCGGCGCCGGCTCGACGCCTGACGTGATCGTCTGACCGAGCCCATAGGGAATGAGCTTGAGATTGCGGACACCGGGCGTCTTGATGCCCGACACCGAGCCGGCCAGCGACACCCGGTAGAGGTTGAACTGACGCGGGATGGGCGCCCAGTACGCTTGCTCGTTCTTGCGGCGGATGTTCCGTTGGAAATTGACCCCCCAGATCTGATCGGGCGACGAGGGATAGCGCAACGTCTTGAACGGGATGGCGAATTCGGCCGTCCAGCCCACGTCGGACCTCGCCGTGCGCACCGTCCAGGCACCGTCCCAGTTCACGTTGAAGCCGCCGCCCGAGCCCGCTGCCGACGTGCCGCCGAACGCAACGCCACCGCCGCCTTGCCCCTCGTTGGTGACCTGCCCGTCGTACTCGCCGCCGGCCGCACTCGTGCCGAACACAAACCCGTTCTGCCGGTCGCGATAGGTGTCGACGAGCATGCGGAAGCTGTCGACTTCCTCGAGCGAGGCGTCGCGCCGCGCATCGGCGGTGACGATGCCGCCGGGCTCGCTGTCGTACATCACCGCGCCGATGTAGAGGGTGTCCTTCATGAAGGCCACCCGCACCTCCGTGCGTTCGGTCGACGGCGCCCCTTCGATCGGCTGCTCCTGCCAGAACCCGCTCAGCGGCACGACGGACTGCCAGACCGGATCGCCCAGCACATCGCCGTCCATGGTGGGGGCTTCGGCAATCGCGGCCGCTACGCCCACGGGTCGTGGCCGCAGGGCTGGAGACCCCTGCTCGGCGAACACGGGAACACCCACGATCCCCACCAGGAGCGCGACGGCAACGGGCACGACGCCGGCGGGGTGCCAGCGGTTGGCGTACACGAGAGACAGGATAGGCGGCATGGGATGGTGGAATACGTGCGCGAAGGCGAGGCTCCCGGTAATATAGCCGCCGCCACGAGCCGCCCATGTCATCGCTTGTCATCCACGTTGCCGACCACGAGCCGCCGATACCCGGGGTGCTCTGCGGCTCCGCCGCCACGACCGGGATCGTCTTGGTCTTCGCGCATGGCGCGGGCGCCGGCCAGACGAGCCCGTTCATGCGCCGCTATGCGGAGTTGCTGGCGCTGCACGGCATTGCGGTCGTGACGTTCGATTTTCCGTACCTGGCCGCCGGACGCAAGCTGGCGGATCGCCCGCCGGTGCTCGAGCGCGCGTTCCTCGCGGCCATGGCGGGAGCCGCAGCGGCGGTCGGGCCGGCCGCGCGCGCGATCTTCGTGGGCGGCAAGTCGATGGGCGGACGCATCGCCACCCATCTGGCCGCTCGTCCCGAGCAGTGGATGGGCGCACCGCCGTTGACGGGAGCGGTGGCGTTTGGCTACCCACTGAAGCCCCCCGGTCCGCGCGGCGGCGACCGTGTGTCGCATCTGCGGCACCTTGGCGTGCCGACGCTCGTGGTGCAGGGCACACGCGACACCTTCGGAGGCCCCGGCGACATACACGCGGCAGTGCCAGACTCCGCGTGGCTGCGGGTCGTGCCAGTCGAGACCGGCGACCACTCGCTCAAGGTGCTGGCCTCGCTCAGGCGGCCGCAGGCGGAGGTTGACCGTGAGGTGACCGACGAGGTGGCCCGCTGGATGGTCGAGGTCGCGGCCCGCAGGTCAGGGCTTCGGCGGGTCGGCGGTGTAGGGCTCGTGTAGATCCACCGGTACGCCCGGCCTGCGCACGCGCAAGTTGATCATCTCGACGAACACCGAGAAGCCCATCGCGAAGTAGACGTAGCCCTTCGGGATGTGCTGGCCCAGCCCTTCACCGACGAGCGACATGCCGATGAGCATCAGGAAGCTGAGGGCGAGGACCTTCACCGTGGGATGCCGTTGCACGAACTCCGACACGGCGCCGGCCGAGATCATCATGATGCCCACGGCCAGCATCACGGCCACGACCATTACGGTCAACGACTCGGCCATGCCCACGGCCGTGATCACCGAGTCGAGCGAGAAGACGATGTCGAGCACCATGATCTGCAGAATCACGGCGCCAAACGACGGCGCGACGCGCGAAGACCGCTCGCCCTCCACGCCTTCGAGCTTCTCGTGAATTTCCATCGTCGCCTTCGCGATGAGGAAGAGCCCGCCGCCAAGCAAAATCAGGTCGCGCCCCGAGATGCCCCGGCCGAGCACCGTGACGAGCGGCGCAGTGAGCCGCACAATCCAGGCCAGCGAGAACAGCAGCAGGATGCGCATGACCATGGCGGCCATGAGGCCCACGCGCCGCGCGCGCGCCTGATCCTGCAACGGCAGCTTCCCTGCCAGGATCGAGATGAAGATCACGTTGTCGACGCCCAGCACGACCTCGAGGGCGGTGAGCGTGACAAGCGCAATCAGGTTGTCGCTGGAGAGCAGTGCGTCCATGAGGGTCGCCTACCTGGTGGGCGCGACGGAGCCGGGCCGCGGTTTGTGCGCGCAGGCGCCGGTGTTGATGCACGCGTCGGCCAGCCGCAGGCGCGCGACCGGCTCACCCTGCACCAGATGACGATCGACGATCTCCGCCACGTCCTCGGCGGTGACGGGCCCGTACCACACGCCCTCCGGGTAGACTACGACCGTCGGCCCGTGCTCGCACTGGTCCAGGCAGCCAGCCTTGTTGGCGCGCACGGTGCGCTGTAGACCGCGATCGGCCAGGGCCTGCTTGAACGCCTTGTGCAGCGCGCCCTCACCCGCCGCGTCGCAGGAGCCGCGCGGATGATCGCCCGCGCGCGCGTTCCCGCACACGAAGACGTGTCTGGCAAACGGGGGCATCAGCCGCACTCAGCAAGTTCGGGGCGATCGTGCAACGCGCCCCACGTCTCGGGATCCTGCCAGAGCAGCGTCCAGAAGTAGCGCCCGACGTCGGCCACCGGATACGCGGCGGCTAGCGTGTCGGCCGCCGTCGTGATCTGCTCGCCGGTAGGCGTCTTCGGGGTCTCGTCTTCGATGAGCCCGTTGACGTGCGCGATGCCGAGCGCGTCGAGAAAGGCCCCCATCATCGGACGCTGGAACTCGAGATGGTAGACGACGAGCAGCCGAGCGGCCAGGAGGTCGGAGACGTGCGGGATGCCGGCCAGGTACTTCGCCCGGCGGTTGGTCGGCAGCGACTGCACGCTGCGCGGCCGGAACTTGATCTGTCGCGCAATGAGCGCAATGGCTTCGGCTTGTTCAAGGGCCGCGTTCTCGTCGGCCCAGAACGCCGACGCCGCGGCGGTTTTCAGCTCGGTGGACATCGTCCGCCAGAGTTTGGCGGGCCGCATTTCCTCGGACATGGACGGCATAGGCGTCTCAAGGATAGCAAACCCCTGGCGGTTACGGGGGACTGAGCATGGCGCAGACGTCCGAGTCGTGGCGCTACGAGGCCCAGGCGACGCGGCGCAGCAAGGCTGAGTCGTCCAGCATTCTGCCGGCGCCCATGACGACTGAGGTCAACGGATCGGCGGCCACCTGGACCGGCACGCCCGTCTCCTGGCGAAGGCGTTCGTCGAGCCGCGTGAGCAGCGCGCCGCCGCCGGTGAGCACCATGCCCTGAGAGTAGATGTCGGCGGCGATCTCGGGCGGCACGCTCTCGAGCGCGTTCTTCACGGCGGTGACGATGGCGCGCAGCGGTTCGGCCAGGGCATCGCGGACGTCGTTCTCGCACACGTCGACGATCCGGGGACGGCCCTCGCGCATGCAGCGGCCGCGCACTTCCATCTCGCGCACCGGCTCGCCCGGGCACGCGGATCCGAGCCGGATCTTGACCTGTTCCGCCGTGCGCTCGCCAATGAGCAGTCCGTGGCGACGGCGCATGAAGCTGATGATCGCATCGTCCATGTGATTGCCGGCCGTGCGAATCGCGCTCGTGTAGACCATGCCCCCGAGCGAGATGACGGCGATGTCGGTCGTGCCGCCGCCGATATCCACCACCATGCTGCCGGTGGCCTCGGTGATGGGCAGGCCGGCGCCAATCGCGGCGGCCATCGGCTCTTCGACCAGATGCACTTCACTGGCCTTGGCGCGGTAGGCACTATCGACGACTGCGCGGCGCTCCACCTGGGTGATGCTCGACGGGATGCCGATGACGAGCCGGGTCCGGCGCCAGGTCACGCTCCCCTGCGCCTTGCGGATGAGGTGACTGAGCAGCCGTTCGGCGGCCTCGAAATCGGCGATGACGCCGTCGCGCAATGGTCGAATCGTGGTGATGTTGGCGGGAGTGCGGCCGAGCATCGCGTGGGCCGCGTGGCCCACCGCCTCGGTCCGGTCATTCTGATTGTTGATGGCGACGATGGATGGCTCGTCGACCACGATGCCTCGCCCTGGGGCGAAGACCACCGTGTTGGCGGTGCCGAGGTCCACGGCGAAATCCCGCGCGGCAAAGGGCAAAATGTTCAGCAGCATGGCTCGTTGATCACCGAATGGCCGAGATACTAGCCGCAATTGTGGCAAGAGGTGTGCCGAGACGGCCACATGGCGTCATTTTCCGAGTCAAGCCGTGCAGCGATGTGCGAACACGGCGAGGCCGGTGACGTCCGCTCCGGGGGTGACGAGCGAATCCGTCTCTTGCCCGGACGACGTTTTGGCCGACCGTCATGACAATTTCGTCATTCGGTGTCAACGGGCTGACACGCGGCCACGGCCTTGGCTATTAGCCCGAATTCCAAACGGACGGGTTACCCTGTTCGCGGAGCTGCATCCAATGACTGCCACCACCGAGACGTTCTTCGACCAGGTCACCCGCTACTTCAACGCCGCTGCGAAGTTCACCACATACCCTGAAGGACTGCTCAGCCAGATCCGCTGCTGCAACAGCATCTACCGCTTCGACTTTCCGCTGCGGCGTGCCGACGGCCGCATCGAGGTGATCCACGGCTGGCGCGTTGAACACAGTCACCACAAGCTGCCGACCAAGGGCGGCATCCGCTTCGCGCCAGACGTGCACGAAGAGGAAGTGATGGCGCTGGCCGCGCTGATGACCTACAAGTGCTCGATCGTCGACGTGCCGTACGGCGGCGCCAAGGGCGGCATCAAGATCGACCCGAAGCTCTACACGGTCGAAGAGCTCGAGCGCATCACCCGGCGCTATACCCACGAGCTCGTGAAGAAGAACTTCATCGGTCCTGGCATCGATGTGCCGGCGCCCGACTACGGCACGGGCGAACGCGAGATGGCGTGGATTGCCGACACCTACTCGGCGCTCCATCCCGGCGACCTCGACGCCATCGGCTGCGTGACCGGCAAGCCGCTCTCACAAGGCGGCGTCAACGGACGGCGCGAGGCCACCGGTCGCGGGCTGTTCTTTGCCATTCGCGAGGCCTGCGCGCAGGCCGACGACATGAAGGCACTCGGCCTCACGACCGGGCTCGAGGGTAAGCGCGTCGTGGTGCAGGGCCTTGGCAACGTCGGCTATCACGCCGCCAAGTTCTGCCGCGAGGCCGGTGCGCTCATCGTCGCCATCGCGGAGCGCGAAGGCGCCATCACGAACCCCAAGGGCCTGCACGAAGACGAGGTCCTGCAGCATCGCAAAGGTGGCGCGTCCATTCTGACCTTCCCGGGCGCCACGCCGCTGGCGAGTACGGCTGAGGCGCTCGAGATGGAGTGCGACATCCTGATTCCGGCGGCCCTCGAGAATCAGTTCACGGCCGAGAACGCTCCGCGCATGCGCGCCAAGATCATCCTGGAAGGTGCCAACGGCCCGACCACGCCCGATGCCGATCCGATCTTCCGGCAGAAGGGCGTGATGGTCATCCCCGACATCTACGCCAACGCCGGCGGCGTCACCGTCTCGTACTTCGAATGGCTCAAGAATCTGTCGCACGTGCGGTTCGGCCGGCTCTCGAAGCGACATGAGGAAGCCAACGAGCGGCAGATGCTGAAGGCGATCGAACTTGCGACCGGTAAGCACTTCACCGAGCAGCAGCGCTCGGACCTGGCCAAGGGTCCCGATGAGCTCGACCTGGTGAACTCAGGCCTCGAAGAGACCATGATCAACGCGTATCACGGTCTGCGCGAGACGCGAAGGACACACCCGGACGTGCCGGACCTGCGCACCGCCGCGTTCCTCACCGCCATCCACAAGGTGGCGCGCAGCTACATGGAGCTCGGGATCTTCCCCTAGCGGCTAGGGTCTAGCGGCTAGCGGCTAGCGGCTAGCGGCTAGTTTCTAGTCGGCGGGCGTCCCGCGTGACAGCGTGATCAACTAACCGCTAGCCGCTAGGACCTAGCCGCTAGTTCTTGAGGAAGCGATCGAAATACTGAGTGAGCTTCCGAAAGAAGTAGACGGCGTAATGCTCGCGCGACGACCAGGCGTGGGTGGCCGCCGGCGCGGTCGCCACGTCGAAGTCCTTGCCAAGCAGCATCAGGCGCTCGGCCAGCGCCATCGTGGTGCGAAACGGCACGACGTCGTCCATCATCCCGTGGATGATGAGCAGGTGGTCGCGCAGGTCGCTGCCGAGTGACTGTGCCGAGCCGCGGACGAAGGCTTCGGGATTGGTCTCCGGAGACCGCGTGATGGCCACATCATCGGGGCCGAACGCGTGTGGGTCGGTGGCCGGCGCGCCGGCCACGCCCGCGGCAAACATCCCGGGCCGCTTGAGCAGCGCATACGCGCTCAGCAGCCCGCCGTAGCTGCTGCCCCAGATCCCGAAACGCTGCCCGTCCACGTAGGGCAGCGTCTTCAGGCCGTCGACCACGGCCTGCAGGTCGTCGAGATCCTTGCCCCCGTAGTCCATGAGGAAGGCTTCGCGGAAGCGCCGTCCGTAACCCACGCTGCCCCGCACGTCGACCTGCACCACGATGTAGCCACGCTGCACGAGATACTGCTGCAGCGTGCCGGTGAGCCCGCCCCAGCGGTTGCGCACCGTGTTCGAGTAGACGGGGCCGAAGATGACGGGATGGCGAGTGAGCGGGTCGAGGTTGGCCGGCTCGATGATGCGGGCATGCACCTCGAAGCCATCGACGCGGTTCGTAAACGTCTGGTACCGGGGCCGGACGAAGCGCTGTGCCGCGAACTCGGCCGGCGGCGAGCTGGTGACGCGCCGCAACGTCGCGCCCGGCCGCGCGGCGCCAACGAGCAACTCCGGCGGCGTGAGGTCGTCGGACCAGATTGACGCGAGCGTCAGGCCGTCGGGCGAGAGCACGGGCACGTGCACGCCTGGTAACGACGTGAGGGCCACCGGTGCGCGATCGCCGTCACCGAGCCGGTAGACGTGCCGTTCGTACGGGCCGCTGCCGGACCCGGTGAACACGAGCGCCTTCGAGCCCTCGTGCACAATGAGCGTCGCGGCGCCGCGCTCCCCCGCCACGTCCCAGGTCGCGGGTGTCAGCGCCACGGGTGTGGGCGACGCGACATCGGGATCGATCACGAACAGTCGATCGCGCTCGTCCAGATCGGCCACGACGACGACTTGCCGCCCGTCGTGATGCCAGCGCGCCACATAGGACGGATAGATGCGCGTATCACGCCGGTCGTGCCACACCAGCCGCGCCACGGCGCTGCCGGGTTCGGCCACATACAGCCAGCGCTCCGCTCCGGTGTCGGCCACCTGGTCGATGAGCAGGCGACCGGTCGGCGACCACTGGAAGTCGCTGATGCCACGGCGGCCGGGCGCGTCGAGCGCAATGGACTCGACAACGCGAGTCGAGAGTCGCAGTAACGACAGCGTACGCCGTTCGTTCTCGTCGCCGGGGTACCCGCGGCGCAGCTGGCTCTCGACCGTCTCGGGCCCCAGGTACGACGGGAACGGCACGGCGCGCAAGTGACGCCGATCCGAGGCGTGGAACACGATGGCCTGGCCGTCGGGGGACCACGCGTACGGCGCCCAGTCGGCGCCCCATACGCCCGTGCCCACTTCGCGGTCGGGCTTGTTGTAGGTGCCAAGCGGCACCTTCCCGATGCCGGGCACGCCAATCGACGTGAGGCGCTCAGGCGCCCCGCCGCTGCGCGTCCACAGCCACAGGTCGCCGTCGCGCAGAAACGTGACGCGCGTGCCGTCGGGCGAGAGCGCCACGTCCGACACGTCGTCACCCACCGGCACCCGCTCGGGCGAGCCGCCGCTGACCGCGACGCGAAACAGGTGGCCGCGATGCACGACGAGCAGTGCGCCATCGCCCGTCCAGAGCAGTTCGCTGGCGCCGCCGCGGAGGCGCGCGGCCGCACGAGCCGCCAGCGCGTTGGTGCCGTCGCCTTGCGGAAGCGCCGGCGCTGGATCCACGCGCTGGAGGTCGGTGACGCGCCGCAGTCCCGTGCCGTCAGCGGCCGCCATCCACACGTCGCGGTACGGCCAGCCGCTGTCGTTCCACAAGAAGGCCACCCGCGTGCTGTCGGGCGACCACGTTACGCTCGATGGCGGCGTGCCGATCAGACTCGGCAGCGACGCGACACGCTCGACCGTCAGCGTCGGGGAGGACACGGGTTGAGCGGAGACAGCCGCCGGCTGGGCGAGGCTGCCGAGCGCGGCGAGGAACGTAAGCGTCAGAAGACGGCACATGCGTTCTCACGATAGTCCGGAAGACGCCGCGGCGTCGCGCACCAGCGGCCGGAGGCGCGCTGGCTCAGTCCTGGCCCCTCGGGTAGACTGGCCGTTCATGCGCCTCACACCGGCCTGCTTGCTCGTTTTCGCCGCGCTGGCGTCGTTGTCCTTCGCGTCACCGGCCGCCGCCGACCCGCTCGACGACCTGGCTCGCGACTTCTGGACGTGGCGCGCAGCCACGCAACCCTCGTCGGGCGACGACATCCCCCGCATCGACCGGCCGGCCGGCTGGCTGCCCGACTGGTCACCGGCCGCGGTGGCAGCACGGCGGGCCACGCTCGCCGACCTTTCGGCCCGCCACGCCGCGATCAACCCGTCGTCCTGGCCCGTTCCGCGACAGGTGGACTATCGCCTGATCGGCTCCGCCCTGGCGCGTGTGCGATGGGAACTGGACGGCGCGCCCGCGTGGCGACGCGACCCGGCCTTTTACATTCAACAGGCGCTCGGTCCGGTGTTCGACGTGCTGCTGCCCGTGCCTCCCGTCACGGGCCCGCGCGCGGACCTCGTGATTACCCGCCTGGGCAATGTCGGGCGAATCGTCGAACAGGCCAAGAGCAATCTCACCGACACGCGCGCACCGTTTGCCCGCCTGACCATCGACACGCTCTCTGACATCGACACACGCCTGGCCACGCTGGCGCGCGAACTCGACGCCGCCGTGCCGAGCCACAAGGGCCGCTTCGCCGCGCCCACAACCGCCGCAGCGGCCGCGCTCATCGACCTGCGCGGATGGCTCGTCGCGCGCGTGGCCGCTATGCCTACCGACACGACCGTGGGCCGCGAGGCCTACGTGCGGTTCCTGCGCGAGGTCGCGCTCGTGCCGTACTCGCCCGACGAGATCGTGGCCATGGGCCGCCAGGAGTGGGAGCGCGCCGTGGCATTCGAGGCGCTGGAACAGGGCCGCAACCTGGCACTGCCCCAGGTGCCGGTCTTTCCCAGCGCGCAGGCACAGGTCACGACCGAGGCATTCCAGGAGCAGGCGATCCGGCTGTTCCTCGAGCGCGAGGGGCTGCTGACCGTGCCCGCATGGACGGCGCACTACCTGAACCAGTTGCTGCCGCCGTATCTGGCGCCGCTCGTGTTTCTCGGCGTCACCGATGATCTCACAGGGCCCACGCGGCTCACGGAGAACGCGGTCAGCTACATCCGGGAACCGCGTCCCGACCTGCCGTACTTCTACCTGTCGATGGCGCGCGACCCGCGACCCATCATCGTGCACGAAGGGGTGCCCGGACACTACTTGCAGATGGCCATCGCCTGGGCGCACGAGAACCCGATTCGCCGGCACTACTACGACTCGGGCGCCAACGAGGGCATCGGGTTCTACGCCGAAGAGATGATGCTGCAGGCCGGCCTGTGGAACGAGAGTCCGCGGTCGCGCGAGATCATCTACAACTTCGCGCGCCTGCGGGCGCTGCGCGTGGAAGTGGACGTGAAGCTGGCCACCGGCGCGTTCACCATTCCGCAGGCCGCCGAGTACCTCGAGAAGACGGTGCCGATGGACCGCGCCACGGCACTCGAAGAAGCGGCATCGTTTGCTGCTGGGCCGGGCCAGGCGATCACGTACCAGACCGGCAAGCTGCAGATCACGAGCCTGCTGGCCGATGCGCGACGGGCGCAGGGCGACCGCTTCTCGCTGCGCGCATTTCACGACTTCGTCTGGAAGAACGGCAACGTGCCCATCGCGCTGCTGCGCTGGGAACTGCTCGGCGACCGTGGCGACATCGATCGGCTGACCGCGCCGCGCTAGCCGAGTCGCCCAACCCCGTCACCCGCCCACTCACCGGACCACGCGCATGAATACGGCTCGCATCGCCCTCGCGAATCTGCCTTTCCCGGCCACGCCCGACGAGTCGGTGACGCTCGCCGTCGACGCGATCGCGCGCGCCGGGGCGCAGCGCGCTGACCTCATCTGCTTTCCGGAAAGCTACGTGCCCGGCTATCGCGCGCTCGGCCGCGTGATGCCGCGGCCTGACGCGGTGTTTCTCGAGCGAGCGTGGGCGGCGGTGACCGCCGCGGCCGCCAGCGCTAGCATCGGGGTTGCCCTCGGCACCGAGCGCTTCGTCGACGGCGCGCTGCGGATCACGACGCTCGTGGTGAATCGCGACGGCACGGTTGCCGGCTGGCAAGACAAAGTGCAACTCGACCCGTCAGAGGACGCGACCTTCGTCGCGGGCGACGAGCGCCGCGTCTTCCAGGCCGGCGCGCTCACCTTCGGCCTCGCGATCTGTCACGAGGGCTGGCGCTACCCGGAAACGGTACGCTGGGCGGCCAGGCGCGGCGCGCAGGTCGTCTTCGTGCCGCACTTCCATGAAGCGGACCTCGGCAGCTACCGTCCAACTACGTTTGCCGATCCCGCCAACACCTTCCACGAGAAAGCGCTGCTGTGCCGCGCGGCCGAGAACACCTGCTGGATCGGCGCGGTGAACTACGCCGGCGAGGGGTCCCCGACCACGTCAGCGTTCGTATGGCCCGACGGCACACTACACAGCTACCAGCCCTACGGACAGGCCGGCCTGCTCATCGCGGATCTCAATCTCAGCCTGGCCACCGGACTGCTCGCCTCGCGCTGCCGCACCTACGACGCCTTTAATGCAAAAGGGCCGGCCCCGTGGGGACCGGCCCTTCCGCGTGATTCACGAATGCCGCCCTAGAAGAGCGGCGCGCCAACTTACGGCAGCGCCATCGTGGTGTAGCCTCCGCTCACGGGCAGCACCACATACTGCTTGCCCATGTGCATGTAGGTCATGATGCCGTAGGACCCGAGGCGCGGCGTCACCACGGCGCCCACGCGCTTGCCGGTCTTCTTGTCGATGGCAAACAGGTTGGGCTTGTTGTCGGCCGTCTGGCCCGCCGAGAAGAGCAGCGTCGAGGTTGCCGCCAGCGCCGCCGTGCCACGACGGCCCCAGTTGGTGTCAACCTGCACCCCCTTCAGCAGCGGGTTGGCCTTGAAGGTATCCTGCTGGCCCTGCGCCATGTCGCCGTAGGGGATCATCCACAGGTGGTCGCCGGTGTTCATGTCGATCGCCGTGATGCGACCGAGCGGCCCCTTGAAGATGTCGGGGATACCGGCCAGCGGGTCGCTGGCCATCTGCGGCGCGGGCCGCGCCGGCTCGTGGGTGCTGATCCACTGGGCAAGCGTCTTGCCGGTCATCTGCGGCGTATCGCGATGGCTGGCCGGCTCGAGCGTCGTCGGCGAGCACGCGCTCATCGACGCGACGAAGATGACGCCGCTGGCCGGGTCGGCCGCCGGCGGTCCGGTGATGTTGGCGCCGCCGCCACCGCCCGGGCAGACATTGGCGGCCGTGCGGCCTTCTTTGTTGCCAATCTCCACGGGCGGCTCGAAGAGCACCGCCAGCAAGTCGTCCTTCTTGGCCCGCGCCAGCGCCAGTGCCCTGACCTCCGGCGTGTAGTCGATGAGCGACTCCACCGTGCGTCCCTGGATGTCGTACGCCTTGGGCCGCGTCACGAACCGCTGGGTCTTGGACAGGTGCTCGCCTGGCACCTTCGACGCAGGCACGGCCCGCTCTTCCATTGGCCAGATGGGCTCCCCGGTAATGCGATTGAACGAATACACCCAGGCCTGTTTGGTGATCTGGAAGACGCCCGGAATACGCCGGCCACCTACGTTCACGTCGAGCAGCACGGGCGCGGTCGGCGTGTCGTAGTTCCAGATGTCGTGTTTCACAAACTGCTGGTGCCAGACCCGCTTGCCCGTCTTCACGTCCAGCGCCAGGAGGCTGGTGCCGTACAGGTTGTCGCCGGGTCTGAACCCGCCGAAGTAGTCAATCGTGGCGCTGTTGGTCGGGATGTAGACGATGCCGCGCGACGGGTCGGCCGACATCGGCGCCCACGACGAGATGTCGCCGCTCCACCGCCACGCGTCGTTCTCCCACGTGTCGTGGCCGAACTCACCCGGACGGGGAATCACGTGGAACTTCCACATGAACTTGCCGGTCTTCATGTCGTAGGCCAGGATGTCGCCGGGCACGTTCTCGACGCGCGTCTGGTTGTAGCCCTGCTCGGCCGAGTTGCCCACGATGAGCACGTCGTTCACGATGATCGGCGGCGACGAGCTGGTGATGTAGCCAAGCGACAACGGGATTCCCTTCGCGGCGTCGTACTTCAGTTCCGCCTGCTTCCACGGGCCCCAGTCGGCGATGACGTCCTTCAGCAGGTCGATCGAACCGGTCTTCGGGAAACCCGCCACGGGCACGCCGGTGCCCCAGCCTTCAATGGGCTTGCCGGTCTTGGCGTCGAGCGCGTGCAGAAAGAAGCCGGGCGTCACGACGATGACCGCGCTCTTGCCGTTGATCTTCGCGTAGGTCACGCCCTTGCCGTGATTCGACCGCATCGAGTATTCATGACGCGGCGTCAGCGGCTCCTGGAAGGCCCAGATGGTCTTGCCGCTCGTCGGGTCGAGCGACACCACGGTGCGGCGCGGGCCCGACACGGTGATGAGCATGCCGTCGACGTAGATGGGCAGACCGCGACCGTTCACTTCGCCAAGCTCTATGCCGGGCGGCAGATCGGCGCCGTTCCATTCCCACGCCACTTTCAGGGAGTTGAAGTTCGAGGCGGTGATCTGGTCGAGGGCCGAGTAGCGGGTGGACGTGTCGCCACCGGTGATGGCCGTCCAGTCATTCTTCTGCTGCGCGCCGCCGGTAAGACCGGCCACAATCAGCCCAACGACCACGGTTGCCGCGCCGAGGAGCGCACGTGGGATCCAGTTCCGAACCTTTGACGTCATAGGCACCTATACTCCCCTCGAATCCGTGGGAGAAACCGCGTGAATAACCGGCCCAGAATGCTGCGGGTGGGCCATCGTTGTCAATATCCACTCCCAAGACGCCGTCGGCCGGTTGCAGCCCGCCAACCGCTGGTGTACAAGGCAGAGGGCGGCCCCGCCGTCCGCCAATCATGTCCAGCACGAGCCGTCACACGCGCCCGCCCACGACGATGCGCCCCGATAAACCCACGACCCCGGGCGGTTCTCTGGCCACTTTTGCGGCGCCCTTCGCGCTCACGCTGGCCGTGCTGGGGATGTCGCTGCTGCCTCGGGTGCAGGGCAATGCTGGATTGACCTGGGCCTTCTGGGGCGCGTGCGCCGTGCTGCTGGCGTGGCAGGCCGTGCTGGCCCTGCGGACTGGGGGCCGCGTGCCAGGCTTTGTCGGCACCACGCCGCGGCCCCAGCACTACATTCAGATGTGCTGCCACCTCAGTGTCTACAGCTACTGGGGCTGGTACTTCGCGCCGGTCTACCCGTACCTGCCGCTGCTCTTCGCGCAGGTGCTGTTCGCCTACGCCTTCGACACCCTGTTGTCGTGGTCGCGCAATCGTCCATTCGGCGTGGGCTTCGGACCCATTCCCATCGTCTTCAGCACCAACCTCTTCCTCTGGTTTCGCGACGACTGGTTCGTGTTTCAGTTCCTGCTCATCGCGGTGGGGTTCCTCGGCAAGGCGTTCGTGCAGTGGGAGCGCGACGGCCGCCGTACGCACATCTTCAACCCGTCGGCCTTCGCGCTCGCGCTGTTCTCGCTCGTGCTCATCACAACCGGCACGACGGGCGTCACCTGGGCGCAGGAGATCAACACCACCTTCGCCCTGGGACCGCACATCTACAAGGTGCTCTTCCTCATTGGCCTGGTCGTCATGTATTTCTTCTCGACGACTCCGGTCACGGCCACCGCGGCGGCCACGCTCTTCGGCCTGAGCGCGCTCTCGTCCGCCATCACCGGCGTGCCCTACTTCGTCGATTCCGAGATCCCGGCGGCCGTCTTCCTGGGGCTGCATCTGCTAGTGACCGACCCGTCCACCTCCCCGCGCACCACGCTGGGCCGCATGATGTTCGGGTGCGGCTACGGGGTCTGCGTGTTCGGTCTGTACGCGCTGCTCGGGGCGCTCGGCGTGCCCACCTTCTACGACAAGCTGCTCTGCGTGCCGCTCCTGAACCTCGCCGTGCCGGCGATTGACCGCGTGGTGCGCGCGCTTGGCGAGCGGCCGCTCCTGGAACGGCTCGGCCTCACCGGCGCGCTGGGCACGGCCAACCTCGCGCACATGGCGGTGTGGGTCGTGTTCTTCGCGACCATGACGACGGTAGGCGCGACCGACGGCATGCACAAGGGCGACGCCCTGCCCTTCTGGCAGCAGGCGTGCGCTGACGGGCGGCCGACCGCGTGTCAGCGGCTGCTACGCATCGAAGGTTCGTACTGCACCGACAATGCCGGCTGGGCCTGCAACGAACTCGGCCTGCATTACGCCGAGGGCCGGCTGATTCCGGTCGACCGCGATCGCGCGCTCGCCTACTTCTCGCGCTCGTGCGAGGGCCGTTTCCAGGCCGGCTGCGTGAACCTGCTCGATCCGGCGGCACCGACGCGCGCCAGTCCGCGCGCGTTCGACCTGCGTCTGCTCGTGCGTGAGGGCGGGTTGAATCTCACCGACACGCCTGAGCCTGAGCTCTACGCGCGCGCCTGCCGTCACGGCTGGGAGTTCGCCTGCGAGAAGACGTCGGCCTCGCGATGACGGCCTGGCCGCGCCTGCGACGGCCGCGTCGCGGTCACGCCATCCAGCTCTACCTGGGGGCGTGCGTGCTCGCCGCCCTTGGCGTCACCCTGGTCGCGCAGACCCCGCCCGCCGCGGCTGATCGTCCTGAGTTCGTCGCCATCCCCGCCGGGTCATTCGTCATGGGTGCCGACCGCACCACCGACCCCACGGCGCTCGACAACGAGCGGTGGTCCGCGGCGCAGGGCCAAGGCACGGTCGACCTGCCGCTCTTCTACATCAGCCGCACCGAAGTGACCGTGGCGGCGTTCTCGGCGTTTGTCAGCGCCACGAAGTGGCGGATCGATCGCCGCGCCGTCGAGGCACCCGGCGCCCACCCGGTGGCGTTTGTGTCGTGGCCCGATGCCCTGGCCTACTGCCGGTGGCTCGAGGCCATCCTGAAGGCGTCGGCCGACACCGCCCCTGACGTAGCGCAACATCTGCGCGCGGGCTGGCACGTGACGCTGCCGACCGAAGCGCAGTGGGAGAAGGCTGGCCGCAGCAGCGACCGTCGCTTCTACCCGTGGGGCGACGCGCCCCGTCGCGATCGCGCCAACTACGAGAGCAGCGCGCCTGCGCCGGTAGGCCAGTTCGCGTGTCCTGAATGCGCCAACGGACTGGCCGACATGGCCGGCAACGTGTGGGAATGGACGCGGAGTCCCTACCAGCCCTATCCCTACGACGAAGGTGACGACCGCGCCGGCCTCGACGCCGATGCGCTCTGGGTGATGCGCGGCGGGTCCTTCGCCGATCCGGCGCGACTCGTGCGGACCTCAGCCCGGGGCGCGGCGGAGCCTGGCGCACGGCGCGCGTTCATAGGCTTCCGCGTGGCCTTGGCGGCGAAGTAGGCCCGCGCCGCGCACGGGCCTACCCGGCTACTTCACCCCACCCGCCGCCAGGATCTGCTTCAGCTCTTCGGTCCAGTTGAGGACGACGCTCAGCTTGCCGCCGTTTGGTCCGCGCCGAATCATGATGAAGCGGCCGTCGGCCGTCACGTCGTAGTTGGCAATGCTGTTGCCGCCACCGAACTGGTAGTCGTCGGCGAAAGCGGCGTGGGTTTGCCGAACACCGGCTCGGCGCCCCCGGCGTCGAGCGCCACCGCGACGACGTGCTTGCTGCCGCGGTAGTAGATCTCGCGGCTGTTGCGGCTCCACCGCCCCTGCACGCCGCCGCCTTCCGACGGGCCTTCCTCCAGCCCATATATGGCGGCAATGTTCGGATGATTCAGCGCCGCCAGCGTCTGCGCTTCCCGCGTGAACCGCGCCAGACGGTCCGCGTCGTTGGCAAACGAGTCGGGCAGGACTTTGAGCGCCACGTCGCGATTGAGCCTGGTGTCGCGCGCGCGAAACACCTGCCCCATGCCGCCTTCGCCGATCTGGGCGAGCACTTCGTAGACGCCGAGGCGGGTGCCGGGGGTGAGGGCCAAGCGGCTCATTATATGGGCGCTCGGGCGCCTGAAGCCGATGACCACAACGCGCCGTGAGGCGTTGCGCGTCGCAGCGACGCCTATAGTGGTTGTGGGAGGCGCCTGATGCCGAGATATGGACTGTGCGCGGCCGCGCTGCTGGGCGTGGTCAGTGCGGTGTCTGGACAGCAACCGATTCCTCCAGTGGATTTCCGGCCGTTTGTCGATGGCCAGCACTGGATCGTTCGGCAGCCGTTGCGATACCGGATTGGTGTGTCGTCCCAGGAGATCGTGGTACCGGCGGGGTTCGTGACCGACTTTGCCAGCATCCCGCAGGTCCTGCAGTCGATCATTCGGGCAAACGGCAACTACATCCTGCCGGCGGTCGTGCACGACTACCTCTATTGGAATCAGTCCTGCACGAGAAAACAGGCGGATCAAATCTTCCTCCTGGCGATGATCGAGAACAAGGTGGGCGCACTCCATCAGAAGGCGATCCACGGCGCCGTGGCCGTCGCAGGAGGATTCGCCTGGGACGCCAACACCAACGAGCGCGCCGAGGGACTGCTGCGGATCTTGCCGGCTGACCGCCAGAACATCACGGCCGACACGTTGTGGCCGTCGTACCGTCAAGAACTCAAGCTGGCGGGAGTGGTCGAGGCGTCCCACGCGGACGTTCCTCGTGGCTTCTGTGGGCGCGGCGACATGAGCACGGAAGCCGCCCTGCGGCGACCGTGACCGTTCGCCCGGCACGCAGTCGTTTCCCGTCCAGACACCTCAAGAGGTCTGGATGCGTTCACCAGGCGCAGCGCTTTGAACCCAGGGCTGGCACCTTTGTTCTTGCTGGGAAAGGTCTATCCAGACCGGGACGTCATCAATACGGCACTAAACGGCTCAAGCAGGCGTTGGCATGCCCCTTGGATTGGGATTGAACATGAGCACACTCGCGACACCCACACACCGCGACTACGTTCTACGCCCGATCGCCGCGTTCAGCGTCGCACGGCGGCTTGGGATCTCCACGAATTGGCGGCGCGCCTTGCTCGCCTTCACCTGGAGCGCACCGATGGAACTGGGCAGCGTCAGGTCGTTCGAGCCTGGGTGCGTTGTGGCCGACGATCCGGGCGAAGTGGTGCGCAGCGCCAAGCCGATTAGCGCGCACGACCGGGATCGGATGCGGGAGCAGCACATCTCGTGGATGGTGGCCGAGCATCGACGCCAGCGCACCGACTCGCCCGCCACTGCCATCGCGCTGCACTAAAGGATGGCGCAGGGTCACGAAGCCCGCCGACACTCGGCGGCGGGCACCTGCGGCCGCTACTCGCCGTCGCTCTGGCGCTTCGGACGCCGGTTGCTCTCGAGAATGCGCTTGCGCAAGCGGATGCTCTTGGGCGTAATCTCCACCAGCTCGTCGTCGTTGATGAACTCGATGGCCTGTTCCAGGCCCATCAGGCGCGGCGGCACGATGCGAATCGCTTCGTCGGCCGACGACGCCCGCATGTTCGTCTGCTTCTTTTCCTTGCAGATGTTCACGTCGAGGTCGTTCACGCGCGAGTTCTCGCCGACGATCATGCCCTCGTAGACCTCAGTCGTGGGCTCGATCATCATGGTGGCCCGTTCCTGCAGGTTGGCCATGGCAAACGCCGTGGCCACGCCCGTGCGGTCGGACACCATGGCGCCGGTGGGCCGCGACTGAATCGGCCCATGCCAGGGCTCCCACTCGGCAAAGACATGGTTCATCATGCCGGTGCCCTTGGTTTCGGTGAGGAACTGCGAACGGAAGCCGATGAGTCCGCGTGCCGGAATGCGGAACTCGAGCCGCACCCGCCCGCTGCCGTGGTTCACCATCTTGGTCATCGTGCCGCGGCGCATGCCTACGCCGGCGATCACCGCGCCCTGGAATTCCTCGGCCACGTCGATGACGAGATCTTCGATGGGCTCCATCTTGACGCCGTTGATCTCCTTGGTGACGATCTCGGGACGAGAGACCTGCACCTCGAAGCCCTCACGGCGCATCATCTCGATCAGAATCGCCAGCTGCAGCTCGCCGCGGCCCAGCACTTTCATCTGCTCGGGCGTGGCTGTCGGCTCCACGCGAATCGACACGTTGCCAAGCAGCTCCTTGTCGAGGCGGTCGCGCAAATGGCGCGACGTCACGAAGGTGCCGTCGCGGCCGGCCAGGGGCGAGGTGTTGACGCCGAAGATCATCGACACGGTGGGTTCGTCGACGGCAATCGTCTGAATCGCCTCGGGGAACTCCGGATTGCTGATGGTCTCGGCGATGTTGATGTCTTCGATGCCGGCCAGGCACACGATGTCGCCGGCCTGCGCGTCGGTGATCTCGACGCGCTTCAGGCCGTCGAACGCAAAGAGCTTCGTGACCTTGGTCTGCTGCGCGGAGCCGTCGAGCTTCAGCACGGCAATCGGGTCGCCGACCTTGACGCGTCCGCGGAAGATGCGGCCAATCGCAATGCGGCCCAGGTAGTCGCTGGCGTCGAGATTCGCAACCAGCATTTGCAGCGGCTTCTCGGGATCGCCTAGCGGCGGCGGCACGTGCGCCACGATGGCGTCAAAGAGCGGACGCAGCGTCTCGCCAGGCACGTTGAGGTCGGTCGTTGCCGTGCCGGCGCGGCCGCTCGTGTAGAGCACCGGGAACTCGATGGTCTCTTCGCTGGCGTCGAGGTCGATGAACAGGTCGTAGACCTCGTTGAGCACTTCCTGCGTGCGCGCATCCGAGCGATCGATCTTGTTAATCACGACCACCGGCGGCAGCCCGCGCTCGAACGCCTTGCGCAGCACGAAGCGCGTCTGCGGCAACGGCCCCTCGGCCGCGTCCACGAGCAGCACCACGCCGTCCACCATCGAGAGCACGCGCTCCACTTCCCCGCCGAAGTCGGCGTGGCCGGGCGTGTCGACGATGTTGATC